>CALRZK010000371.1:0-4615 GCA_943372615.1 Bradyrhizobium ivorense
AGTTTCTATTACACGGCGTCGCGCATCACCGAGCTTGACCGCAAGCGTGCGACGAGCCTCAAGCTGGTATCCGCGCTGGAGCCCAGTGAGCGCGGCGATGCCAACGCGCGCATGGACGAAAATGCGCTGATCGTGCAATGGGTCGAGCAGTGCCTGCAGCGGCGGGTGTCGTCCTACAAATGGGCACTGGAGCGTCTCGTAATTCATGCGCCGGACAATATTGCGGCGAGCGCCGACATGCTGATTAACGAACTCGCGTCACAGGCCAATGCGACTGCCGGCACGATTGTGTCCCCGCGTCCAGGCAAGACGCTTCGCGTCGGCGGATAGGGGCGCATCGGATTACGCTTCGCTGATCCGACCTGCGGCTGGCGTGCTGGCTTTCTTATCCGGACTTGTCTCGGCATTGCTCTCCACCCGTTGTCCCAATATCTGCCGTGCGCCCTTGCGCGAAAACGGCTGCATGATCTGGCCGATGAAATCGGGAGCCACGCGGCCGCTGATGCCAAGGCGATCCGGCGAGGCTTTTTCCGGATTAAGATAGGTGCCGAACACATGATCCCAGATCATGATGTTCTCGCAATAATTGCTGTTGCCTTCCTTCAGCGTCTTCGAGTGATGCCAGCGATGCAGTTTAGGTGTCGCAAAGATCGGATCGAACAGCGCGGTGCGCGTTTCCACATTGCAATGGGTGAGCAGGCCCGTGATGGCCGTCACCGCGCCGACCCAAAGAAAGACCTGCAATGGCGCGTCGAGGAGATAGAGTGGCGCCTGGCTCAGCACCATCTTGATCAGCGAATCCACCACATGGAAGCGGCCGGTATTCACCACCCAGAGCCGGACCACGCTGTGGTGAAGCGCATGAAAACGCCAGAAGAACAGGTTTTCATGGGCAATGCGATGCGACCAGTAGAGGCCGAATTCGGCGATCGCCAATGCGAGCACCACTTGCGCGATCAGCGGCCATTGCGTCGGCCAGAGATGCGAGACGTGATCGTCGGCGCGGGTGACGGTGGCCACGGCCATCGGAACGATCGACGTCGCGGCGACGGCCAGTTGCGCAGCACCCTTGGTGAGCAGCGTGTGGCCGATATCGTTCAGCGTCTCGCCGTCATGATCGAGCCACTCCGGCCGATGCGGGGTCGCTCGTTCGAGCAGGAAGATCGCAGCGAGCAGGGCGGCATAGACCGCATTGAACCACAGGATGGGCGCGCTGCTTGCGAACGCAAACCATGCGCCGACCAGCGCGCCGAAATAGAGCAGCGGCCACCAGATGAAGGAGAGAACATACGACGCGGTGGATTCTGCCGTGGCCTGATCGTGGTGCATGCGAGTTCCGATTCGCGGTGTCATGTCATCGACACGCAGCATCGCGCAGGCGGATGGCAGGCAGATTACGCGGAGGCGCTTGTTAGACGTTTTCCATGCGGGAAAAGTCACGGGAGAGGCGTAGGATGGGTTGAGCGGAGGCGCGATAGCGCCGGAGCAAAAACCCATCAGCGGAGCCCGCGGCAAGGAAAGGTGATGGGTTTTCGCTTCGCTCAACCCATCCTACGGTCTCAGCGCTTGCCCTTTACAGGCGCAGCAGGCGGCTCCGTCTGCACGCGGCAATTCGATGCCGCCAGCGATGCCTGCGCCTGGGGCATCAATCCGGGCTCTGCAGCCAGCGCCTTCAGCACGATCAGGCCCGTTGTCGTCGGCGAGTCGATGATCAGCCGGTCGGCGGCGGTGACGTCTTCTTCTTCGGGCAGCGCTTCATGCTGCGCCTCGGTCATCAGGTCGAGTTCGATGACGCGGCGGCCGGCGGAGCGGTCATTGATGGCGTAATAAGCGACGTCGCTGCGGGTGTAGAACGACACTGACGTATAGGACTGGCTCACCGGCACCGTCAGCTTGATCGGCCCATTGGACAGATCATAGCGACACACCGCCATCGCGAAGGCGGGGTCCATATAGGGCAGCAGCGCATTGACCGGATTGGTCTGCGCCAGCGGTGTCACCGCATTCTCCTTGGTCACCGCTGCGAGCCGCGAATAGGCGTCCTGGGTGGCGATGCGCGGTAAACCGAGCACGCTGACCAGATGCACGACACCGCCGAGCAACACGCCGCCAATGATGGTGAACAGCAGCCGGATCATGACGGGCAGCTCATCGTGGCGATGGCCGGCATCGGCGCGTCCTTCTGACTGCGCGTGGCGACGCCCACCGGCGTATCGTAGAGCCGCAGCGCCAGCACATAGCGATCGATGGCGCTGGTCGGCAGCCAGTTGCCGGCGCGCGAGCGCGCCGCGATGCGGATCTCGAAGGCGCCATCGGCGCTGCGCACCACTTCCTGGCTGGTGAAACCGTAGCGCTCCAGCGTGTTGGCGACGAGGCGGCCCTTGGTGTCGTATAGCGTCAGTGTCCAGAAACGGGCAGGCGGCGTCACGCCTGATATCACCACGTCGCAGCGGCCATCGAGCGGCTTCTTGTTGTCATCGGTATTGGCCGTGAAGGTGATGCCGTCGCCGGTGCCGATCGGCAATTCGCCGGAGCGCGCGATGCTGGCGCGGGCATAGGGATCGATTTCGTTCGAGCCGCTGCGCGGGCGCGCGGTCCACGAGCCGATGGTCAGCGTGCCCAGTTCGACGCCACGTGTGGCCGTGGTCCAGGTCAGGCCAAGGCCAACGCCGGCTGCGATTGCGAGCGCCAGAAGCGTGAGGAAGATCAGCCGCACGTCGCCACCAGGATCATGTCGTCAACGTCAATTCTTGCGGGTGGGAGCAGGGGCGGGCTTTGCGGTGGCGTCGTTGCCGGCCGCCGCATAGTTTTCCGGAAACGCGAGCGTGGTCGAGGCGCGCGGCTTCTGCGGCTCGTCATTGGCGGAGGTGCTGCCAACGGTGCGACCGGCGTCATCGAGCATCTTCTCCACGCGCAACAGAATGTCGGCGCCGCGCCGCGTCAGCACCGGCGGCGGGCCGGGCTTCTGCTCCTGCGCATTGGCAGCCATGGTCGAGGAGGCTGCAGCCGCCGGATTCTTCGTGCCCATGCCGACACCCGGCAACTCGCGCACTTCGATGCCCTGATGTGCGGCCACCATGATGTCGTGCCAGGTCTGCGCCGGCAGCGAGCCGCCGGTCATGCGGTTGGTCGGCGAATAGTCGTCATTGCCGTACCAGACGGCGGCGGCGAAATTGCCGGTGTAGCCGACGAACCAGGCATCGCGATAAGCATTGGTCGTGCCGGTCTTGCCGGCCGTCGGAATGCCGTCGAGCGCCGCGCGGCGCGCGGTGCCTTCGCTCACCACATGGCTCATCATCTCGGCCATGTCGGCAGCAACCGAAGCAGGGATCGCCTGGGTCGGCTTCGGCCCGTCGCGGTCATAGCGCCAGACCAGATCGCCGGCGCCGGTGCGCACCTCAAGCACGGCATGCGGCGCGACGGCGCGGCCTTTGTTCGGGAAGGTGACGTAAGCGGTGGCATGCTCGACCACCGAGACTTCGGTGGAGCCGATGGGCAGCGACGGTGTATCGAGCAACGGCGCCTTGATGCCGAATTTTCGCGCAGTCTCCACGATCTTGGCACGGCCCGCCTTCGGGCTGCCTTTGCCGAGCGCGATGGAGATCTTCACCGGCACCACATTGATCGAACGCGTGATCGCCTGGGTCAGCGTGACATTGCCGGAATAGGAGTGGCCGTAATTTTGCGGGCACCAGTTGCCGATACAGACGGGGCCATCGAGGATCACCGATTTCGGCGTGTAACCATTCAGCAGCGCCGTCGTGTAGACGTAAGGCTTGAAGGACGAGCCGGGCTGGCGCATCGCGTCCACGGCGCGGTTGAACTGGCTGGCGCCGTAGTCGCGGCCGCCCACCATGGCGCGAACGCCGCCATCGAGATCTGACACAACAGTCGCGGCCTGCGTGGCATGATAGTCGCGGCCGAACTGGCGGAGCTGGTTCTCCACGGCACCTTCGGCGGCGCGCTGCACATTCATGTCGATGGCGGTGCGCACCACGAAGACGCGTTCCACATAGGACTTTGGAAACGTATCGACGAGGCGGCGCATCTCGTCGAAGGCCCAGTCGAGATAGTAGTTCGGCGACACTTCCTGACGGCGATCGACGGCCACGGCCGGATGACGGCGGGCGCCGAACACCTGACCTTCGGTCATGAAGCCGGCATCGACCATATTGTCGAGCACCTGGTTGGCGCGGGCGCGCGCGGCGGGCAGGTTGATATGCGGAGCGTATTTCGTCGGCGCCTTGAACAGGCCGGCGAGCATCGCGGCTTCCGCCAGCGTCACGTCGCGCGCAGATTTATTGAAGTAGAAATGCGCGGCGCCATCGACGCCGAAAGTGCCGCCGCCCATGTAAGCGCGGTCGAGATACAATTTTAGAATCTCGTTCTTGGTCAGGCGCGTTTCGAGCCAGATCGCGAGGAAGGCTTCGTTGACCTTGCGCTCGATGGTGCGCTCATTGGTCAGGAACAGGTTCTTCGCGAGCTGCTGGCTGATCGACGAACCGCCCTGGCGCACGCCGCCGGCCTGCGCATTGGTCACGAGCGCGCGTGCAGTGCCGGCGATGTCGATGCCGAAGTGATCGTAGAAGCGGCGGTCTTCAGTGGCGAGCGTCGC
>CALRZK010000372.1:0-4614 GCA_943372615.1 Bradyrhizobium ivorense
GTGGTGCCCGTGGCTGAATTAGAGCCGCCCATGGAGTTGGAGTTGTTCCCAGCCTGTGAGCCGGTTGCGCGCGGCATCGTTTTGGCGCCACTCCGCTCAGGCACATCAACGGCAGTACCTCGGCTATCGGTACCTGGCTGTGTCACGCCTGTTCCAGTGGAGTTCATCTGCGGAGCGTTCGGATTGGCGCCGCTTTGTGCGAGGGCGGGTGCAGCCATCAGGAGTGCTGCGGCCGTTGCGATGATCGTTGTCTTCATATTGCTGTTCCTCTGCTCGTTTTCTTTCCCCTGCATCCGCAACGTGACGTATCCCGACACGTTCCGAAGTTTTTCCCTGATAGACCTGCGCCATTGTCGCGCGAGTGTGTTCGCAATCGCACAAAGTTTGCGTTGGTTTCGATACTGAAACGGCCGCAAAGCTCAGCGCAATTCGAGCGTGCAGAAACCTCGCAACAAGGAGATCGAACCGAAGTGAACAGTGCTATCGAGCAGGTGGTCGCCGCCTATGTTCAGACCAATCAGCTTGACGTCTTGCTTCAACTCAGGGCTCACCGCGAAGCGCTTGCGAGCGCGATCCGGGACCGCGCGGATTTTGATTTCAATGTGTTGCTGGGCCAGCTCGACAACGATCTCTACGCCATCGATGAAGGCATTCGACGCCTGCGCGCGCTCGCCGAGCCGCGGGAGGACAGTGATGGCTAAATTGCCTGCTGCTGTCTGATCCCGCGCGCGGCTCGAAACTTGCAGGTTCTCCCCCGACAGATGAAGCTCACGCAACTGTGGCGTTTGGTCTGAGGTCAAATCGAGGGGAACGGGAATGAACAGACGTGAATTCGCGAAACTTTTGGGACTGAGCGCCACCGCGCTGTCGGGCATCCCGCTCGGCGTGACCCGCGCGGTCGGGCAGACGAAAGGCGGCACTCTCAACACGATCATCCAGCCGGAGCCGCCGATCCTGGTGACGGCGCTCAACCAGCAGCAGCCGACGCTGACCTTAGGCGGCAAGATCTATGAGAGCTTGCTGCGCTACGGTGCCGACCTCAAGCCCATGCCGGGTCTGGCGCAATCATGGGAGGTCTCACCGGACGGTCTGACCTACACGTTCAAGCTCTTTCCCGGCATCACTTTCCATGATGGCAAGCCGCTGACCTCGGAGGATGTCGTTTTCTCGGTGACAAAAGTGCTCACTGAAACGCATGCACGTGCACGCGGCACATTCCTGCGCAGCGATAAGGCAGAGGCGCCTGATCCGTTGACGGTGGTTTTCAAGTTGAAGACACCATTCGCACCGTTCCTCGGATCGTTCGATTGCACCACCGCGCCGATCGTGCCCAAGCACATTTATGAAGGCACCGATTTCCGCAAAAATCCCGCCAATGCGCAGGCCATCGGCTGTGGTCCATTCAAGCTCAAGGAATGGGTGAAGGGCTCCCATGTCCATCTCGTCAAGCACGAAGGTTACTACCGCAAGGGCGAGCCACATCTCGACGAGATCATCTATCGCGTCATTCCGGACGGTGCATCGCGCGCCGTTGCGCTCGAGCAGGGCAAGGTGCAGCTCACGCGGTGGACGGATGTCGAGCTGTTCGACGTCGCGCGACTGTCGAAGCTGCCTCACCTGGAGATGACAACGAAAGGCTCCGAATTCTTCGCGCCGCATTTCTGGCTGGAATTCAACCTGCGCGTCAAGCCGATGGACGACAAGCGTTTCCGCCAGGCGGTGATGTTTGCGATCGATCGCAAGGCGATGCTGCAGCGTGTCTTCTTCGGTCTCGGCAAGGTCGCGACAGGTCCGGTCTCTTCAAAGACGCGTTTCTACGAGAAGGACGTGAAGGCTTATGACTACTCACTCGACAAGGCCAAGGCGTTGCTCGATGAGATGGGCTTGAAGCCCGGCGCCGACGGCAAGCGCGTTACGCTCAAATACCTGGTGCCGCCCTATGGTGAGTTGTGGCAGCGCTGCGCTGAATATTTCAAACAGTCGCTTGGTCGTGTCGGCATCGATGTGCAACTTGAAAATCTGGACATGGCTGGCTGGGCGGAGCGCGTCAGCAACTGGAATTACGAGATGACCAGCAATCTGCTGTATCAGCTCGGAGATCCCGCACTGGGTGTCGCGCGCAGTTACGTCTCGTCGAATATCCGCAAAGGTATCCTGTTCTCAAATGTCGCGGGCTATTCCAATCCCGAGGTAGACAGGCTATTCGAGGAAGCCGCTGTGGCGACCTCCGACGTGAAGCGTCAGGAGCTCTACACGGCCGTACAGAAAATCATCGTAGAAGAAGTCCCGATCGCATGGATGGTCGAGCAAGACTTCCCGAATTTCATCGACAAGCGGCTCAAGAACGTCATCACCTCCGGAATCGGTGTGCATGAGACGTTTGGAGCCGTTACACTCGGCTGAAACTGAAAATCGTGATAGGGCGGCGATCGCCGGGCGTCTCGCGTCTGGCGATCGCTGTTGTGAAGAAGGAAAAAGATGATGAACAGGCGTGAATTCGCGAAGATGATGGGTGTGAGCGCGGTTGCGCTGTCCGGCATTCCGCTGGGCATAACGCGCGCGGTCGGGCAGACCAAGGGCGGTACGCTCAATACGATCATCCAGCCGGAGCCGCCGATTCTCGTCACCGCACTGAACCAGCAGCAGCCGACGCTGACGCTGGGCGGCAAGATCTATGAGAGCCTGCTGCGCTATAGCCCCGATCTCAAGCCGATGCCGGGTCTCGCCCAGTCCTGGGAAGTCTCGCCGGATGGCCTGACCTATACGTTCAAGTTGTTCCCGAACATCACCTTCCATGACGGAAAGCCGCTGACATCGGAAGATGTGGCGTTCTCGATGACCAAGATGCTGCCGGAGACACATGCCCGTGCGCGTGCCATCTATTCGCGCATCGAGAAGGCCGAGACGCCGGATCCGCTGACTGTGATCTTCAAGCTGAAGGCGCCGTTTGCGCCGTTCCTGACCGCACTCGATTGCACCACCGGCCCGATCGTGCCGAAGCACATCTATGATGGTTCGGACTATCGCAAGAATCCGGCCAATGCTCAGGCGATCGGCTCGGGTCCGTTCAAGCTGAAGGAATGGGTTAAGGGATCGCACGTCCATCTCGTGCGTCACGAAGGTTACTACCGCAAGGACGAGCCGTATCTCGACGAAGTTATCTATCGCATCATCCCGGACGCTGCGTCGCGCTCGGTGGCGCTGGAGCAGGGCAAGATCCAGCTCACGCAGTGGAATGACATCGAGTTCTACGACATCGCGCGGCTGTCGAAGCTGCCGAACTACGAGATGACCACCAAGGGCTACGAATATTTCGCCCCGCATCAGTGGCTCGAACTCAACAACCGCGTCAAGCCGATGGATGACAAGCGCTTCCGCCAGGCTGTCGCCCATGCGCTCGATCTGAAGTCGATGGCAGCGCGCGTCTATTTCGGTCTGCCGAAGCAGGCGACCGGTCCGGTGTCGTCGAAGACCAAGTTCTACGAGAAGGACGTCAAGAAGTATGACTACTCGATCGAGAAGGCCAAGGCGCTGCTCGACGAGATGGGCCTAAAGCCGGGTCCGGATGGCAAGCGTGTCACGCTGAAATATCTGATCCCACCCTATGGTGAGGTCTATCAGCGCGCGGGCGAATTCATCCGTCAGTCGCTCGGGCGTGCCGGCATCGACATCCAGCTTGAAAACACCGACGTCGGCGGCTGGGCCGACAAGTTCTCGAACTGGGATTACGAGATCACCGGCAACCTCGTCTATCAGTACGGCGATCCGGCTCTCGGTGTGTCGCGCACCTACATCTCGTCCAACATCAAGAAGGGCATCCTGTTCTCGAACACCGCCGGCTATTCCAATCCGGAAGTCGACAGACTGTTCGATGAGGCCGCCTCCACCATCGACGAAGCCAAGCGCCAGGAACTGTACAGCAAGGTGCAGAAGATCCTGGTTGAAGACGTTCCGGTGGTCTGGATGTTCGAAGCCGCTTATCCGACCTTCATTGACAAGCGCCTGAAGAACGTCACTTCGACCGGCGTCGGCGTTCATGAGTCCTTCAGCTCGGTGTATTTCGGATGAGCTCGACTACGATCAACAAGGGCGGCCGCGCTGGCGCGGTCGCTCTCGCCCTCGCAGGATGGGTGGTGAAATTCGTCGCGGTGGTGCTTGTCATCGCGACTTTCAACTTCATTCTCGTCCATGCTGCCCCCGGCGATCCCGCTCAGGTGATCGCCGGCCAGAGCGGCGCCTCCGATGAAAAGCTGCTGGAACAGCTCCGGGCCGAATACGGCCTCGACAAGCCGTATCCGGTGCAGCTCGCCAACTATCTCGGACGCGTGCTGACGCTGGATCTCGGCTATTCTTACCGCCAGCAGCGGACAGTCTCGTCGCTCATCATGGAGCGCCTGCCGGCAACGCTGCTGCTGACCGCGACGGCGTTCATCCTTGCGCTGATCTCGGGCATCTTCCTCGGCACGCTCGCTGGCGTGCGCGCGGGCAAAGGGTCGGACACGCTGCTCACCATCGTCTCGCTGTTGCTTTATGCGACGCCGGTGTTCTGGCTTGGCCTGATGCTGGTTCTGCTATTTGCAGTGCAGCTCGATTGGCTGCCGGCTTTCGGCTATG
>CALRZK010000373.1:0-4613 GCA_943372615.1 Bradyrhizobium ivorense
GCGAACAGTCGGCCATCCGCCCGAGCGGTACGGATGGCCAATACGGCGTTTTCTTTGGCAGCAGGCAGGTCGCAACCATCGACTTGACCCGCCGCAAAAGTGTCAGTCATGTCTCCGAACAGGTGTCAGCTATGTCTCCGGGCTGAACACAAGCGGGGAGAGGTTAGACAGACAGACGCAGCCCTCACCCACCCCGCCGCAGCGTGTCCGACGGGCTCTCGCCGAACCGCGCGCGATAGGCGCTGGCCATGCGGCTCGGATGGGTGAAACCGAGATCGAAGGCGATATCGATCACCCGCTCGCAAGGCTGCGCCGCGCACAGACGCGCATGCAGATGTGCAAGGCGGATATCCTGCAGCATCTGCGAGATGGAGGTGCCGAAGTGCCGCTGGAAACCGAGCTGCAGCGAACGAATACCGATCCCGGCTGCGCGCGCCATGCGCTCCAGATCGAGCGGCTCGGCGGCGTGCGCCTCGAGATAGTGCCGCGCCTTGCGCAGCACAGTGGGCAACGGCGCCGGGCGATGATCGATCTGCGCGATTGCCTCGGTAAAACTGTGTCGCTGGCCGGTGAGCAGCAGGCTCAGCGCGGCTTCGCGCAGCATGGCTGCGAGCGTGGGCGAGAACGCCTGACCAGGCCCGGCCTGTTCGGCGAGATCGACAAAGTAGTCCAGTTGCGCACGCAGCGCGTGACCGAACGGCGTCCTCAGGTCGACCTCGGGATCGAACTCGATCACGCCATCCGCACGCTCTGCCAACGCCGCGGCGCGCCGTTCAACAATACGACGCTCCATCAACAGGATCAGTTGGGCGCAGTCGTCCTGCCACACCATCCGGGTCGGCATGGTCGGCGACAGCAGCGAGGCCGCACGCTCCGTGCTGGCAGCGACCGTCCGTCCGCCGGTGCTGACGCGCGCATGGCCGCGCAGCGGCACCTGAAGCAGGAAGAAGCGATCCAGGCAGCCGGGATCGATGCTGACCGAGCCGCCATAGGACACGTAGTTGATCGAAAACTCACCGAAATCGGCGCTGTTGTGGAGCGCGTGGAAACCGGGATCGCTGCGCCCCGTCGGTGCCAGCCCATGCGGGCAGAAAATGCGGCCGATTTCGTCGGCGGCCTCGTCGACATCCGTGGTGCAGACGCGGGAGAACGCGGCAAGCCTCGCTGGCGCCGCGCCGTCGCTCACGGAGACCGTTCCACCCATCAGCATGGTTCGTACCTGCATTGTCAGGATTGATACTAGTCAACGCGACGACCGCCGAACAAGCCGCCCAGCCGCCGGAAATTTTGCCGCTCTGCACAACGAATACGCATGTGCATCGCAGCGCACCCGTCACAACCTTTCGAATAATTTCGTCAACCGGACAGCGATTTCGTTCAACGGCTAGCGGAAGCCATGCCTCCGGCGCAGCATCCCAGCCAGCAATCAACGGAGGATCGATCAATGGCGGCACTTGAAAAAGGCATCACCGAAAACGGCACCGGATATGGCGGCACGACCTGGAATATCCTTGGCCAGGTCTATTTCCCGAAAGCCGTGACCGACTCCACTTTCGCTTTCGAGACCAATAGCGATCCCGGCCAGTTCGTGCCCGTTCATATCCACCCAACCCAGGAAGAATTCATCCTGGTGCAGGAAGGCACGCTCGACCTGAAACTGGATGGCAAATGGGTGAAGGCCCATGCCGGCGATCTCGTCCGCATGCCCCGCGGCATCCCGCACGGCTATTTCAACAAATCCGACAAGCCATGCCGTGCACTGTTCTGGGTCTCGCCGGCCGCGAAGCTCGAAGCACTCTTCAAGAAGCTCGATAATCTCACCGACGTCGCCGAGATCGTGCGGATTTCGGCCGAGCATGAGGTCGACTTCCTGCCGCCGGAAGCCAACGACTAACTGAAGCTCTACGCCTCACATCGCCGATCCATCGCGCATGCACGTGTTTGCGCGAACGGGATCGTGCGCCCCGAATGCGACAACAGGAGACACGGCCATGGTCATGCAAAAGAACGTCTGCGTCATCGGTGCCGGAATTGCCGGCCTCGCCGCCGCCAAGGCCTTCAAGGGTCACGGCCATCGCGTCACCATTCTGGAGCGCAGCGGCGATCTCGGCGGTGTGTGGGAGCCCGCCCGTTCCTATCCGGAGGTGCAGACGCAAAGCCCGAAGGAGCTCTATCGCTTCACCGACAAGCCGATGCCGGATAGCTATCCGGAATGGCCAAAGGGACCACAGGTCCATGCCTATCTCGCGGACTATGCAAACGACTACGACCTGCGGCCGCTGATGCAGTTCAATACCACGGTCACCGCCGTGGAGCGCCGCGCCGATGGCCAGCCCGGCTGGACCGTGACGACGCGCGATACGGCCGGACACGACGCCATGACCGACTACGATTTCGTCGCCGTCTGCACCGGCCAGTTCAACGAGCGCAAGGAACTGCATCACTACGGTGAGGACGGCTTCAAGGCCGCCGGCGGCGTCATCCTGCATTCGGCTGAACACACCGATCCATCGCGTGTCAAAGGCAAGAAGGTGGTCGTACTCGGCGGCTCGAAATCGGCCACCGATATCGCCGTGCATTCGGTCAAGGCCGGCGCTAGCGCCGTGACTTTCGTCTATCGCGAGCCGGTGTGGCGCATCCCCTATTTCGTCGGCGGGCTGATCAACTTCAAGCGCATCCTCTATATCCGCGCGCAGGAAGAGATGTTCGCCGGCTGGGGCCTGAGCGCGCTGTCGCGCTTCAAGCATGCGATCGCAAAGCCGTTCGTCTGGGCACATTGGCGCGGACTGGAAAGCCTGCTCAAGATCCAGCTCAAGCTCAACAAATGCGACATGGTTCCGGAGACGCGCTTCGAGGACGGCGTGAACTGCTCGGTGCCGATCGCGACGCCGGGCTTCTTCCCGATGGTCGCCAACGGCCGCATCACCGCGATCCGCGGGACCTTCGATCATTATGACGGCAAGACCATCGTGATGGCCGGCGGTCAGCGCGTCGATGCCGATATCGCGGTCCTCGCCATCGGTTTCAAGCTCGACGTGCCGTTCCTGCCGCAGGCCTATCGGGAGAAACTGATCCAGCCGGACGGGCAATATCGCCTCTATCGCGTGATCGCCAATCCGGACCTGCCGGAGATGGGATTTGTCGGCTTCAATTCGAGCTTCTGCTCGGTGCTGACGGCGGAAATGGCCGCGAACTGGCTGGTGCGTTACGCAGACGGCAAGCTGGCGAAGCAGCCGACGGCGCGCGAGATGCAGACCAATATGGACATGATGCTGCGCTTCAAGCGCACGGAGCGCCCTGCGGCCGGCGTTTATGGCGGGCTGTGCGTCGCGCCGTATCACTTCAAGCATTTCGATGAATTGCTCGATGATATGGGGGCGACGGTGAACAGGCGCGGCGCATTGGCGGAGAAATTCTCGCCGCCGGATGCGGATGCCTATGCACGGTTTCTGGCGTCGGCGCCGAAGTATAAGGCGCAGCCGAAACTTTCGCTCGTGGACAAAGAGGAAGCTGCGGTCGCCTAGATGTGTAGGGTGGGCAAAGCGCAGCGTGCCCACCTTCACCAGCTGTGCATTTGAAGGTGGGCACGGCGCAAGCGCGCCTTTGCCCACCCTACAAACTGCGTATCACAGCCCCGCCTGCGCCGACTTGATCAGATCGCGCCCGATCACGACCTTCTGCACTTCCGTCGCGCCTTCATAGATGCGCAGCGCGCGGATCTCGCGATAGAGCTCCTCGACCTTCACACCCGACTGCACACCGAGACCGCCAAAGATCTGCACGGCACGATCAATCACGCTCTGCGCGGCTTCGGTCGCATACATCTTGGCCATCGCCGCTTCGCGCGTCACGCGCGGCACGCCCTGATCCTTGGTCCAGGCGGAGCGATAGACCAGCAGTGCCGAGGCATCGATGGATGTTGCCATCTCGGCGAGCCCAGCCTGGGTGAGTTGCAGATCGCCCAGCGTATGGCCGAACATTGTTCGCGTGACCGAGCGCTGCAGGCCCTCGTCCAGCGCGCGGCGGCCGAGGCCGAGCGCGGCGGCGCCCACCGTCGAGCGGAACACGTCGAGCGTCGCCATGGCGACCTTGAAGCCCTCGCCGTCCTTGCCGATGCGGTTCTTCACCGGCACGCGGCAATCCGTAAATTTCAGCGTGGCCAGCGGATGCGGCGCGATGACGTCGATACGGCCATCGATGGTGAAGCCGGGCGTATCGGCATCGATGACGAAGGCGCTGATGCCGCGGGCGCCCGCTTCACCCGTACGGACAAAGACCACATACTGATCAGCAATGCCGCCATTGGAGATCCAGGTCTTCAGACCATTGATGCGCACATGGTCGGGACCATCCGGCACCGCCGTCGTGCTCATCGCTGCGACGTCCGAACCGGCATCGGGCTCCGACAATGCGAAGGCGGCGATGGCCTCGCCCTTGGCCACGCGCGGCAGATAGCGCGCCTTGATCTCATCCGAGCCATACAACGTGATCGGCCCGGTGCCGAGGCCCTGCATGGCGAAGGCGAAATCGGCGAGGCCGTTTTGATAGGCCAGCGTCTCGCGGATCAGGCACAGCGCGCGGACGTCGAAGTTTTCGTAGAGACCGCCATAGGC
>CALRZK010000374.1:0-4612 GCA_943372615.1 Bradyrhizobium ivorense
CCGCGCCGTCTCCTCGGCTTCGACGATCAATCTGGGGATCGCCACGGCCACCAACAGGCAGAACGGCACATTGGCGAAGAAAATCCATCGCCACCCGGCGGTCGCGGAAATCGCCGCGCCGAGCGTCGGCCCGAGCGCCATGGCGATGCCGCCCATCACGCCGGTGATGCCGAAGGCTCGCGCACGTGCGGCAGGCGATGGAAACAGCGCCGCGATGGATGCGATGGCACCGGTGACGACAAGGGCAGCGCCGATGCCCTGCACCGCGCGGGCGGCCCACAATTCAGGGCCGTTGCGGGCGATGCCGCAGACCAGCGATGCCAGCAGAAACACCATGTTGCCTGTCAGCAGCATCCTGCGGCGCCCGAATCTGTCGGCGAGCGAGCCAGCCGCAAGCAGTGCAGCCGTAAAGGCGAGGCTGTAGCCGTCGATGACCCAGGTCAGGCCCGCGACTCCCATGTGAAGATCGTTTCCGATCGACGGCAGAGCGATGATGATCGCGGTGACATCGAACTGGGTGAGGAAAGCCCCGACGCCGAGTGTCGCGGCGATCATGCGGGTGCGGTTGGTCAAGGCGAAGTCGTGGCGAGGCATCTGGTTCATGGCGCGACTAGAGTTGCGCTATGCGCTTTCAGCAAATGAAGATTGCGCCGGGCCTCATGAATTGGTTTCATGCAGCATGCACACGACGTCCCATCGCCTGCCGCCCTTTGCTGCGCTCGTTGCCTTCGATGCCGTGCTTCGCCACGGCAGCATGACGCTCGCTGCGGCCGAACTCGGACTCACCCAAAGCGCGGTCAGCCATCGCTTGCGCGATCTCGAACGCTATTTTGGCCTCGCGCTGTTCGAGCGCATGAATCCTGGCTTGCGCGTGACTGAGGCCGGCAGTCGGCTATCGCACGAACTCGCGCCATTGCTGGGCACGCTTTCCGGGCTGCGACGGCATGTGCGCAGCCGGCCAGAGGTCCGGCCGTTTCGAATTGGGACAGGCGCGGCCCTGCTGAACTGGTGGCTATCACCACGGCTTACGACACTGGCGGCAACATTCCCGGACCTCGCGATCGAGGTGGTGACATGGGACCCGGCAGCGCCAACAAATATCGAGGCCGATCTCTCGCTGATCTGGATGCCCCGCGCGTCTCTCGTTGAGGCGCCCTGCGAACTACGCTTTCCCGATGAATTCGTTTTCCCGATCGTGTCGCCGAAATTGCTGAGAGGTCAGCAGACCTCGGCAACGTGGTCGGATTTGCCGCTGCTGGCGAAAGGCCATCGCGGCGAGGATATGGGCGCCGAATGGTCATGGGAGACGTGGCTGGGCAGCAATAGCTCGCGGCCGGAAGCCATGCGCTTCCGCGACATCAGCGGCACGCTGCAGGCTGCCGTCGATGGCAATGGCGTGGCGCTTGGTCGCTCGCTCCTCGTGGCCGACGCGCTGCGGCGCCGACGGCTGAAGCGCCTCGGCCGCAGGAGCGAAGCGCGGCTCTGCTCGAAGGTGCAGGTGGCAAGGTGGCGCGATCCGACCGATGGCGACGCTGCGCGGATGGCCAACTGGCTGGTGGCGAATGCGACCTCGTAGGATAGGTAGAGCGAAGCGAAACCCATCATTCCGTCGTTGCCGCAGACTCCGCCGATGGGTTTCGCTCCGGCGCTAATGCGCCTACGCTCTACCCATCCTACAACTACAGGAAATCGTAGGGCGGATGAGCCGCCGGCGTCATCCGCCAGCCGATTGCGTGTGGCGAAGAATGGCGGATGACGCTGCGCTCATCCGCCCTACGGCCTACAACTACCAGAAGTCCGGCACCGTCTGCGACAGACGCCCACCGATCCGCACCGGCGCGATCTTCGTCGCGAGGCCGCTCTTGTCGTCCGTCTCAACGGCAACGCCTGACAAAGTCGCCGGGCCGAAGGCCGGCTCGAAGCGGCCACTCGGAATGCCGGTGACGAAACGACGGACCGGTTCTTCCTTCTGCATGCCGATCACGGAATCATAGTCACCGGTCATGCCGGCATCGGTCATGTAGGCGGTGCCGCCGGGCAGGATCTGGTGATCCGCTGTCGGAATATGCGTGTGGGTGCCGACCACGAGACTGACGCGGCCATCGCAAAAATGGCCCATGCCCTGCTTCTCGCTCGTCGCCTCGCAATGGAAATCGACGACGATGGCGTCGGCGGCGTCCACCAGCGGACAGGCTTCGATTTCCTTGTTGATGCCGGCGAAGGGATCGTTCAGCGGCTCCATGAAGATGCGGCCCATGGCATTGATGACCAGCGCGCGGGCGCCGTTCTTGGCATCGACCAGGGCGGCGCCGCGGCCCGGCGTGTGGCGCGGGAAATTTAGCGGACGGATCAGGCGCGGCGCGCGTTCGATGAAGACCAGCGCTTCCTTCTGATTCCAGGCGTGGTTGCCGAGCGTGACCGCATCGGCGCCAGCATCGATCAGATCATTGTAGATGGATTCGGTGATGCCAAAACCGCCGGCGGCATTCTCGCCA
This sequence comes from Bradyrhizobium ivorense, assembly GCA_943372615.1. Classification (GTDB taxonomy): domain Bacteria; phylum Pseudomonadota; class Alphaproteobacteria; order Rhizobiales; family Xanthobacteraceae; genus Tardiphaga; species Tardiphaga ivorense_A. The sequence goes on from CALRZK010000374.1 coordinate 2,496, forward strand.
TTGATCACGACGAGATCGAGCTTCCAGTCGCGGATGAGGCCGGGCAGCTTGTCGAGGATCACCATGCGGCCGGTTTTACCGACCACATCGCCAATGAAGAGAATACGCAATCTATTTGCTCCGGAAGTCGATCACACGCGTCTCGGTTAGCACATAATCGAGCGCGACGTCGTGGGGCTGCATCGGGATGGATGCGATCTCCTGGGTATCGAAAGCCAGGCCTATGGCGGTGAAGGGTTTGATGGCGCGCAGTTGCGCGAAGGTGCGATCGTAATGGCCGGCGCCATAGCCGATGCGATGGCCGGCGCGATCGAAGGCGGCAAGCGGCACCAGCAGGATATCCGGCATCAGTTGCGGCGCCTCCGGCGGCGGTTCGAGAATGCCGAGCGATCCGGCGACGAGAGCGCTGTCGGGACTCCAGACCCGGAACATCAAAGGCTCGTCGCGGGCGATGATCACGGGCAGCGCGAGACGCGCGCCTTGGGACGCGAGGGATTGCATCAGCGGGATGGGATCGATCTCGCTGCGGATCGGGGAATAGCCAGCGACGATGGCGCCGGGGGCGATGGGCAGCGGGAAAGTGTGCGTGGCGAGCGCACGTGCAGCGGCGTCGCGCGTTGCCTCACCAAGCGCCGAGCGCCGCGCGAGGGCGGCGATGCGGAGTTCGGTTTTGGTGGGGGTCGGCGCGGTCATGGGCCGACCGTAGCGCTATTCTTCGGGAAGGTCCAAATGCGCCAGATCGCGGGCACCATCGACGACACGGACGATATGCACATAATCCGCCGTGACGCGATAGATGATCACCCAACGTTCGACAACCAGCGCCCGCACATCAGAGACGATTTCCGGATGGGCTGGGCCCGAATATGGAAATTCAGCAAGTTGCGCGAAGCGGGCTTGAATCTTGTCGAGCCACGCATCCGCAGCCGAAACATCGTACCTGGCAATGGACATCCAGATCGTATCGAGATCGCCGCGCACATATCGCGAAGTGCGCAGCCGCATGGCTCATCTCTTGGCTTCTTCGAGGCGCTTCAATTTTTCGAGGCGCGCGCGCCCGTCTGCTTTGATGGCTTCGAAATCGAGCGGCTCATCATCGAACCCACTCTCGATGCCCTCGCGATAGGCTTGCCGTAGCCATTTGAGCCGCTCGTGCCGATCCTCCATCAGCCGCAGCGCATCGCGGACCACGTCATCAGGCGTGGCGTATTGACCGCTCGCCACCTGGGCCTCGACGAAGGCGCTGAACTCTTCGGGCAAAGAGACTTTCATCGTCATTTGCGATCCAGCTCGAAAAGAAAAGTGCGAAGCCACGGTGGCCGTTGAAGCACGCGATCCCGGAGCACCTACGAAAGTAGGTGGGCACCGTGTGACCAGGTCCACGGACCTGGCCAGGGACAGTTCCCTAAAGGATCGATAAGGCCCCGGGGATATATGGCTCCTGACGCGCGACGCAGCCTCGCAGGAGCAATGTAGGGGGTAACAGGCGGATGCGCCAGTGGTTGCGAACGGCTGTCAACCGATCGCCACCCCGCCGCCGATGGTGCGGTTGAGGACCTGTGTCGTCTTCTCGATGCGCTCGGCGGCTGCGTTCAGCGCGGCGGCGACGGCGGTCTGGGTCGCGCGGGCACGATCCGCAGCAACGACACGGACATCGCGCAGGGCCATCAGCTCTTCCTGCAGCGCGCGGATCTGCGCATTGGCATCGACCAGCTCATCCGCCACCATCAGCGCCGCCATCACCGTGAGACGGGCATCGCCGATCTCGCCGAATTTTCCACGCAAGCTCGTGACGCGCGATTCGAGGCTGTCGGCGAGGCGTAGCAGGCGGGTCTCCTGCCCTTCCTCGCAGGCCATGCGATATTGGCGGCCATTGATGGTGACGTTGACGTGGGTCATGCCATGATCACTCACGAACCTGCTCCGCCAACACCGTGCGGATGGTGCCGATGGCGGCATCCAGCGAGCCGGCGATTTCGCGATTGGTGCGCTCAAGCTTGCGCGTTTTCACCAACGACCCGTCCAGCTCATCGGCCAGCCGCGAGCGATCGGCGCCGAGCGCCTGGATCCGCGCCGCCAGCTCGTCCTCATCGCGATCGGCCTCGCGGCGGCGCTCC
>CALRZK010000375.1:0-4606 GCA_943372615.1 Bradyrhizobium ivorense
CGCGAGATAGAGGCCCGGCACGCTCTTGAGGAAGCGCAGCCATTCCGGAATCAGGATCAGCAAACCCGTACCAATGGCAGAGCCGATCGGCGATGCCACGCCGCCGAGCAGCGACATCGTGAGGAATACGATGGATTCCGCGAAGGAGAACTGATCCGGCGAGATATAGGCAAAGCCGCCGGCAAACAGCCCGCCGCCGAGACCGCCGAGCAATGCGCAAATGGCAAAGGCATAGATCTTGGTGCGGAACACATCGATGCCGTTGACGCCCGCGGCGAGTTCGTTGTCGCGCACCGCCCGCATGGCACGCCCGAGCCTGGTATCAGGTAGATGCCAGACCAGATAGCCAACAATGGCCAAGACCGCGACGCAGAAAGCGAGATAGGCCTGCGATGACATGAACAGCGACGGACGGCCGATCTTCGACACGCCGTCCGGACCCTTGGTGAGCCAGATGGCGTTGATCATAATCAGCGTGATGATCTGCTGGAACGAGATCGTCACCATGGCGAGATAGTGCCCGCCTAGCCGCAGCGTGGACAGGCCGAGCAACGCACCTGCTGCCAATGCCATGGCGCAGCCGCCGAACAGGCAAAGCCAGTAATTGAGCTGATAGTCCGTGGTGCCGAGGCCCACGGCGTAGGCGCCAAAGCCAAAGAAGGCCGCCTGCGCCAGATTGATCTGGCCGCACAGACCGAGGACGACGGACAAGCCGAACACGGCAATGGCGAAGGTCGTCGCCTGCATCAGGATGTTCAGGATATAGCCATCGAACCGCATGGACGCAGCAAGGAAGACCACGATGGCTGCGCCGATGAAATAAGGCGCGTGACGGATCAGCAGCGGTTTCGGACGCGCGATGTCGGCGACCGACTGGATGTTTTCGGTGGTGCTCATGCTTTCTCCGCGACGCGCTCGCCAAAAATGCCCTGCGGGCGGAAGATCAGGAACAGCACCAGCACAAGGAAGGCGAAGCCGTCCTTGTAGGGCACGGAGATGTAGGCGGCGCCGAAGGTCTCGATGATGCCCAGCGCAATGCCGCCGATGATGGCGCCGGTGACATCACCGAAGCCACCGATGATGGTGGCGGCAAAGGCCTTCAGCGCGATGGTGGCGCCCATCTGGATCGACACGAACAGGATCGGCGCGACCAGGATGCCGGCAAGCCCGCCGAGCACCGCGGAATAGATGAAGGTGATCATGATCATGGTGGAGACGGAGATGCCGAGCAGCGAGGCCATCTCCTTGTCCTGCGAGGTCGCCTGCAGCTTCTTGCCGATCATGGTGCGTTCGAAGAACCACCAGTTGAACACAACCAGCGCCAGTGTGACGGCGATGATGAGCAGATACTGGTTGTCGAGATAGACCGGGCCGAGCTGGATGCCGGGCGTATCGAACCAGCCCTGCAGCACCTGCGGCTGCGGCCCGTAAAGCGCCAGCACGCCATTGGCCATCAGGATGGACGCTCCGATGGTGGCGATGATCACCGGCAGATAGGTGCGGTGACGCAGCGGATAATAGACGCCGAGATTGAAGATGACGCCGATGACCGCCATGCCCGCCAGCGCGATGATGAAGGACAGCCAGTACGGCAGGGCCAGATCGACGGCGCAGACCACCATCAGATAGGCCGCGACCATGGAGAATTCGCCTTGCGCAAAATTCACGACATTGGTGGCGCGGAAAATGAGGACAAACCCCAGCGCGACAAGCGCATAGACCGCGCCGATGCCGATGCCGGTAAACAGGAGTTGGAGAACGAGATCCATCGAGGACTTCCAAGATCGTCATTGCGAGGAGCGAAGCGACGAAGCAATCCAGCTCTTTCTTCGCTTGTGGCTTTCTGGATTGCTTCGCTGCGCTCGCAATGACGGATGAGAGGCAGGCGCTGAACATTGCGAGGTTCCGGGTTCGCATGCTTGCGCATGCGTCCCGGAACGACAGTGAAGATCAGTTGTCGAATTCGATATGCTTGTCGAAAACGATATTGCCCTTGTCGTTCTTCACGATGTTGTAGCCGTGTAGGCCATCGCCATTCTTGTCGAAATTATACTCGCCCTCGGCGCCTGGATATTTCTTGATGGCGACAATGGCTTCGCGGATCTTCTGCGGATCGGTAGAGCCGGCATTCTTGATCGCCAGCGCCAGTACATTGATGGCGTCGAACGGCCAGGAGCTCTGATTGTCCGGCGCGACCTTGTAGGCATCGCGATAGGCTTTGCCGAACGCCTTGGCCGCATCCGACGATTCCTCGGCGTAGTCGGCCACACCATAGGTGTTGTAGAGCGCCGGTCCCGCGAGCTTGAGCGCGGTGACGTTGACGATCGAGGGCGAACCGACCCATGGAATGTTGACTCCGAGCTGGCGTAACTGCCGCGCAAAGATGCCAAGGTCGTTTTCGAAGGTGAAGTAAGAGCCCAGAATGTCAGCGCCCGACTGCTTGATCGCCAGCACGACAGGGGTGAAATCCTGGCTCTGGTTCGCATAGCCCTGGTCGATGGCCACCGTGGCGCCCAGCGGGCCCAGCGCCTCCGTCAGCGCCTTGCCGCCGGCAGTGCCGAAAGCGTCGGTGGAATGCAGCACCGCCCACTTCTTCTTGCCTAGATTCTTCACGCCGTATTCTGCGATGACGCGGCCCGAATAGCTGTCATTGGGGCGGAAGCGGAACAGCCAGGGATTGCCCAGCTTGGTGAGATTCGGATCGGTGCCGCCGAACATCACAGGTTTGCCAAGCTTGAGCACGTCCGGCGCCATCGCATGCACCTGGGTCGAGCGGATCGAACCGAGGAAGCCGACGATCTCCGGATTGGCAGCAAGCTTGGAGAAAGCCAGCACGATGCCGGGATTGGTGGTCTGGTCGTCCTCGATGATCAGTTCGATCTGCTTGCCGAGAATGCCGCCGGCCTTGTTGATGGCCTCGACCGCGAGCTTGGCGCCGCCCGTCGCATATTTACCGGCTTCCGCCGCGGGGCCGGTGATCGGCGCGCACATGCCGATCTTGATGGTGCCGCCGCCCTGAGCGCGCGCACGTCCAATGATGTAAGGAGCAGCCAAACCAGCAGCAATGCCGGCCGTGAATCCACGTCGGGTCAGCGTCATCAAATCCTCCCACAGAGGCCGGACTTGAGCGCCAGCCTTCCTTGATTTTGATAACACCGAGTTGAGCGAAAAATTCTCCTGATGTCTACAGGTCTGGCGAAATTCGTACGACGAATTAATGAAACGCTGTATGCGACGGCTTTGCCGCAAAATTATGCAAGAGAGATATCAGTCTGCGGGATCGGCATCATCGGTGTCGCTGGCCGGCATCGCCTGCAAACACAGCTCCAGCTCGTGCAACATCGCGTGCAGTTCGGCGAGTTTTCGCGCGCCAAAGCGTCTGGTCATCTCGCCATAGATCGCCTCCGACGTCGGTGCGACGACTTCGATCAGTTTCAAACCCTTTGCCGTGATGGAGACGATGTTGCGGCGCAAATCGGTCTTCAGAAGCTGCCGCGCGATCAGCTTGCGTTCTTCGAGATCGCGCAGGATACGCGACAGGCTGGGCCCAAGCAGGAAAGCGAGACGCGCCAGTTCCGTCACCTCGATCTCGCCAGACGCCGCCAGCGCGCGCAGGATGCGCCATTGCTGCTCGGTGAGATCATGCGCCCGCAGCGACGGGCGGAAATGGCGCATCACCCCTTCCCGTGCCCGCAACAACGACATCGGCAGCGATTGCGAAAAATCGCGCATCGGGATTTTCGCGGGCGCACGCGATCTGGTGGCGGATGTCATGGCGGCCTCATCATTCGGCGCGTGCGACGCACAATCGAATTCACGCGACGAGGTTTGATCGCAATCACTTAACATGTTAATCGTCTGGCCGGAAGCCCGCCAACAAGACGGCTCCGGTCAGGGACGAAACATGCCGCATTTCAGCATCGAATATTCGGCCAATGTGGGCACCGCCGCGGATATCGGCGCGCTGTGCGAGGTGGTGCGCAAGGCGGCCGTCGAGACCGGCATCTTCCCGCTCGGGGGCATCCGCGTCCGCGCCATCCGCTGCGAGTATTACGCCATTGCCGACGGCCTGCCCGATGCCGGCTTCGTTGATATCCTGCTGCGGATCGGCGAAGGCCGCTCGCTGGAGGCGCGGCAGAAGGCCGGCGCGCATATTTTCGAAGCCGTCTCCGCCTTTTTCGATCCGGCATTTCTGGCCGGCAGCAAATTCGCGCTCTCGCTCGACATCCAGATCAACGATCCCGCGACAAGCTGGAAGCGCAACAACATCCACGACCTGCTGAAAACCGAGGCCGACAATGGCTAAGCCCCCTGCCGATCCCGCCGCCGTCTTTGCCGCCAATCAGGAACGCGCTGCGCCGCTGCTGAAAGCGCTACGCGCTGATGGTATCGGCCATCGCATTAATGGCCAGGTCGTCGCCGCCTCATCCGGAGAGACATTCGAGACCGCCTCACCGATCGATGGTGCCCTCCTCGCGACTGTCGCGCGCGGCACGAAGGAGGATATCGACAAGGCGGCGAAGGCAGCACAAGGCGCGTTCAAGGAGTGGCGCGAGATGGCGCCAGCCGCTAGGCGCAAGCTGCTGCACCGGATCGCCGATGCGAT
>CALRZK010000376.1:0-4576 GCA_943372615.1 Bradyrhizobium ivorense
CAGGCCGAACAGATCCGGCTCTATCGCGATGCATGGAAGGCGACAGGACACGCGGGAACACCTCGCGTGTCCGTGTCGCGCAGCATGTTCGCGCTGGTGAACGATCAGGATCGCATGTATTTCGGCCGCTCGGGCGACGAGGACAAGGTCGGCATGCTGAGCGCGACCGAGCGCGCCATCTTCGGGCGGAGTTATGCGGCGGAGCCGGATCGGCTGATCGAGCAGCTCAAGGGCGATGAGGCGATTGCCGAAGCCGACACGCTGCTGCTGACGGTGCCGAACCAGTTGGGCGTCGAGTATAATGCGCATGTGATCGAGGCAATCCTCAAGCATGTGGCGCCGGGCATGGGCTGGCGGTGAACGCTTAGTCCCTCCCCACGGCGCGGCTGCGCCGCTTGGGGGAGGGAGCAGCGAAGCGTTACTTCGTAAACCCGGCTTTTCGGATCAGATCCACCGCGGCCTTCTGCGTCGTTGCGATCTGATCAATCGGGCGATCGTCGATGGGGAAGTTGCCGATCTCCCTGACGATCGCGGCGCGCTCGCCGGTCTTTGTCACCGGATATTCCAGCTCCGGCTCTGCAAACAGTTTCTGGGCCTCGTCGGTGACGAGAAATTCCACGAATTTCAGCGCGAGCGCCCTGTGCGGCGCATGTTTCGCGATGCCGACGGCCGTCACGTTCATATGCGTGCCGCGATTGCGGAACGTGGTCGGTACGGCCTTCACTTTGTCCGCATCGGCTTTCCAGTCCGTGCCATCCCGGCCATCGCGCAACTGCGCCAGTGCCACCGTATTGGCGATGCCGATCTCGCAGCGGCCCTGGGCGATGCGGCGGATGACGTCATTGTCCTTGCCTTCGGGCAGGCCGGCGAGATTGGTCTTGAGGCCTTTCAGCCAAGCCTCCGTGGCCGGGGCGCCGTTGTGCAGGAGATAGGCGGCCACCAATGCCACATTGTTCTGGTGCAACACTGTCCGCATGCACAGCTTGCCGCGCCATTCCGGCTTCGCCAGGTCTTCATAGGTGATCGACGACAGCGTGCTTTCGTTGCGCGCCACCACCACGCGCGGCCGCATGGCGATGCCGAACCAGGCGCGGCCGCGGTCGCGCAGCTCGAATGGGATCGCCTTGTCCAGCGTGGTCGATTTGATCGGCTGGGTGAGGGCGAGGCCCCCAAATTGCGAAGCCTTGTCGAGGCCGATAGTGAGCAACACATCGGCGGGCGAGGTCTTGCCCTCGCTGGTGACGCGTTTCGACAGATTGTCTTCGATGAAGGTGGTGTTGACGGTGATCCCGGTCGCCTTGGTGAAGGCATCGGTGACGGGCTTCACCAGCGCGGCGTCGCGCGTCGTGTAGAGATTGATCTCCTCGGCGGAGGCCGCCGAGGAGAGAAACGTAGCTGACAATGCGAGCAGGAGGGCGGGAAGTCGGTTCCAGTCTTTTGCTCGCATCGCTCACTCCATTAGAATTTCACCGTCGCCGCCAGCGAGAACCTGCGCGCATCGCCCACGGCCACATTCAGCTTGTTCACGGCCGACGGGAAGTAGACGTTATCGAACATGTTCTTGACGTTGAACTGGTAAATCACCGGCAGGCCCATCTGTTTCACTTCATAGGTCGCGAAAGCGTCGGCCACGGTATAGGACGGCATGAAGAAGGTGTTTTCGGCATCGCCTGGGCGGTCGCCGACATAGCGGGCACCGGCACCGATGCGCAGGCGGCCCGGCAAGAGCGTGCCGAAGTCATAGGTCAGGAACAGCGAGCCGGTGTTCAGCGCGACATTCTGCAGCTTGTTGCCATTGACCAGCGGATCCGCGGTGACGCGGGCATCGGTATAGGCATAGGTTGCGATCGTGCTGAGGCTGTCGGTGAGCCGACCGGTGATGTCGAATTCGATGCCGCGCGAGCGCGCAGCACCGGCCGTGCGCAGGATGTTGGTGCCAGTGCCGGCATCGAACATCGACACTGCGATGTTCTTCTTGTCGAGATCATAGAAGGCCAGCGTGCCCGACAGGCGCTTGTTGAAGTCAAACTTCACGCCGGTCTCATAAGAGACGCCTTCCTCCGGCGCGAGATTGGACGTGACCTGGCTGACCAGCGGCGCGATGGTCCAGGTCGGCTTTAGCGATTCCGAATAGCTCGCATAGAGCGAGACCTCGTCACTGACCTTCACGATCACGCCGCCGATCGGCAGCGCCTTGTCGCCCTGGGTATTGGTGTTGGTATTGAACGGGCGGCCGCGGCCGGCGATCTGCTCCCACTCCATCCAGCGCAGGCCGCCGACCACCGACAGCCAGTTGGTGAGATGCAACGTGTCCTGCGCAAAGATCGACCGCTGGCCGAGCTTGTCGGTCTGATCGCTGTCGGTGGCCATGACCGTTGTGCCTGGGCCCTGCAAACCATAGACGGGATTGTAGATGTTCTGCGTGCCGACCGCCTGTCGGATCAGATCCTTGCGGTAGATCACGCGATACTCAGCATCGCCACCGAACACGATGTCGTTCTTGAAGCCGCCGAGCCAGACAGTGCCCTGCATATAGGAGGTGCCGTAGCTGACCTGGGTCAGCGCACCGCCGGTGCCGTCATTGCTGCGGGTCAGGATGCCGGCCGGCGTGACGGCGCTGACGCGCAACTGGTTGGCCGTGTAGGTCTCCTCATTGTAGCTGTAGCCCGCATAGAGCTTCCAGTTCTCGTTGATGCGGTGATCAACCGAGGCTTGCATCAAATCCGATTGTCCCCACATGGCATTGTAGGGTTCGTCGAAGCGACGCGTGATCGGAATATTGTTGAAGGGCTGCAGCGTCGTCGGATTGAGCGCGATGCCGCGATCGAACGGATAGGAGAAGCTGCGGCGCTCATAGTTCAGGTGAACCGTGGTGTCTTCGCCGTACCATGACAGCGACGGCGCCAGCAGCGATTCACGGCGGGTGCCGAAATTGCGCCAGTAGTCCTCGCTCTGGCCATAGGCGATGAAACGATAGGCGAGGCCATTGTCGCCGAGCGGGCCGGTGACGTCGATGGTGCCGTCGATGCCGTCCTTACTGTTACCGAATGTGGAGCCGGAGAGGGTGACTTCGCCATGCTGGTAGAGGTCAGGCCGCTTGCTGATGGTGTTGATGATGCCGCCGGGATCCATGATGCCGTAGAGCAGCGAGGCCGGGCCCTTCAGGACTTCGACGCTCTGCACGGCGGCATTGAGCGAGCGGCCCTGATTGATCGGCATGCCGTTGCGCATGATGGAGCCGTCGCGATTGTCGCCGAAGCCGCGGCGCATCACGGCGTCCTGGGTGCCGGCCAGCGTATTGCCCTGAGTGATGCCGGACGCATTGATCAGCGCGTCGTCCAGATTGCGCGGACGCTGGTCGCTGATGACCTGCTGCGGAATGACGTTGACCACCTGCGAGGTGCCGAGCGGCGAAGTGGCGCCGCGCAGGGTGGTCGCATCGGGCATCGCGCGATAGCCGAGGATCTGTTCGTAACGCGCGGCTGCGGCAGCGATGGCGCGCTGGGTCTGTGTCGGCGGAGCCGGCGGCGGCGTGGCGTTGCGGCGGGCGGCGACAGCGCGCGAGCGGCTCGGCGTGGCGGTGGCGCGCGCGGGGCGGCGGGCCGGGCTGGCGGATTCGACAGTGACGGCCGGCAGCGAGGTCTGTGCTTGCACGAACGAAGCACCGGCCATCAGATCGCCGAGCACAAAGGCGGCGCCGATCAGCCAACGCGCCTGGCGCGCATTGAATGCGTTGAATCGGCTCTGGTCGGAGCCGCGATGGATGTTGGTGGTCACGATGCCCGCCACTTTCTAATTGAGGTCAGAAAGTGGCGCTCTATCAGGCGTTAACGCCTCGCATAATGAGCGCCGGCGTTGAATTTCTCTAATAGGGCATCATGGCACCGTTTGGCCGTCACTATTGGCGATGGGTGCCGTTTGATTGTGCAATAAGCTTCGTTAGAAAGCTTTTAGATACGCGCAGCGCGGGTTCAAGCTCTGAACTGCGCTGCGCGGTTGTCGTGTGATTCCAGGCTCAGACGCCGGCCTTCACCTGGGCGACGGCTTCGGCGATCAGTCCGTCCATCTTGGTACGCAGCTCGACTTCCGTGATCGCCACGTTACCCGCGGTCAGATCGGCCAGCACCTTGCGCAGGACATCGTCATCGCCGGCTTCGTCGAAGTCCGAAGCGACCACTTCCTTGGCATAGGCGTCGGCGTCCGGGCCGGTCTTGCCGAGCTTTTCGGCGGCCCAGAGGCCCAGCAGCTTGTTGCGGCGGTTCATCGCCTTGAACTTCTGCTCCTCGTCGAGCGCGAATTTGCGTTCAAAATCCTGTCCGCGCTTGTCCATCGATGACATTGTTGGGTTCCCTGGGGTTGGCGGTTGGGCTGGCCGACGTTGAAATAGCCGGTCCGCGGCTTACCTATGTGTCCGTAGCCGGACGGACAATCGGCCGCATAGTCGCAGGTCATTGCGGGAACATGACATTTGTGCCACCGGGTAAAACCGTCCCCAAAATAGCCGGATCGATTGTATCGGCCGGGGGGATCGGGTAGGTTGCCACAAGGTTCGGTTCTCGTTCTGTTTCTTGCGATT
>CALRZK010000377.1:0-4562 GCA_943372615.1 Bradyrhizobium ivorense
GAGGAGCCCTTGCGACGAAGCAATCCAGTTCTTGGCTTTCTGGATTGCTTCGCTGCGCTCGCAATGACGACGGAGAGCCATCATGAGCGACACCCCCAATCTCGGACTGCCCTATATCGATGGTGGGCAGGCGCAGAAACATGTCACGCATAACGAGGCGCTGCGCATCCTCGATGCCGCGATCCAGATCGCGGTGCTGGATGCGACACGCATGGTGCCGCCGTCGGCGCCATCGGAAGGCGATCGTCATCTGGTGGCGTCCGGTGCAGGCGGCGCATGGAGCGGGCGCGGGCACGCGATCGCCACGTGGCAGGATGGCGCCTGGATGTTCATGGTGCCCAAAGATGGCTGGTGTGTCTGGTCGATCGCCGATGACGCCATGCAGGTGTTCGACGGCAGCGGCTGGCGTCCGATGGGCACGCCCTCGCTCGATCGCGTGCCACATCTCGGCATCAATGCCGATGCCGATGCGAACAATCTGCTGAGCGTCAAATCGAATGCAGCTCTGCTTGCGGCGGCGGCTGCTGCCGATGGCGGCAATGGCGATATCCGCCTGCAGCTGTCGCGCGAGACATCGTCGGATACGGCGTCGGTGGTGTTTTCCGATGCCTATTCCGGACGCGCGGAATTCGGGCTGGTCGGCGATGCCGCATTCAAGCTGAAGGTCTCGCCGGACGGAGCGAACTGGCACGAGGCCTTTGCGATCGATGCCGCCAGTGCCACTGTGGCATTGCGCGGCGGCATGGCGCTGGCCGGCATCGTGTCGCCGCCGCCCATCACCGCCGACGTCAATGACTACACGCCGGCAGGCCTTGCCTCGGCCGCCGTGCTGCAGATCGCAAGCGATGCGACACGCAGTATTTCGGGCCTTGGCGGCGGCGTGGAGGGGCGCATTCTCTGTGTCATCAATATCGGCGGCCAGACGCTTGTGCTGCTCAACGAGCATGTGGCCTCATTGGCGGCGAACCGCATCGCCATCGGCACGGATCTGGTGATCGCCGCCGGGCAGGCCGCGATGCTGCGCTATGACGGCACGGCGGCGCGCTGGCGCCTGCTGGCGGGGGCTAATGGATGCGTGGCCTATACAGGCGCGCAGACCCTGACGCCGCAGCAGCGCGGCCAGGCGCAACGCAATGTCGGCCTCGCGGCGGCGCTGCGGGGCTATCTGTCCGGCCTGACATTCTCGACGGCGGGGACGACGAGCTTTGCGGTGTCGGCCGGTGTCGCCACCGATGCGACGGCGAGCGACATGATGATCCTCGCCGATGCCTGCAGCAAGACCGGTGCCGCCTGGGGCGCCGGCAGCGGCGCTGGCGCCCTCGATGTCGGGACGCTGACGGCAAGCACGCAATATCATGCGCATCTGATCAAGCGGCCGGATAATGGAGCGGTGGACGTGCTGGTGTCGCTCGCGCCCGGCACCTCCGCCGACGTGACGATCTCGCAGGCCTCGCCGGCCGTCGTCACCTGGGTCGATCATGGGCTGAAACCGAACACGCCGGTGAGTTTTGTCACGTCGGGTGCATTGCCGGCAGGGCTCGAACTCGGCACGCGCTACTATGTCCGTAGCGTCCTCAGCGTCGACAGCTTTACCGTGGCGGTCTCGCAAGGCGGGGCCGTGATCGTCACCACCACCGCCGGCAGCGGCGTGCATCGCGCGCTGGCCGCGCCGGTGCTGCCGGCCTCCTACACGCTGTCCCGCCGCATCTTCTCGCTGTTCACCGACGCCTCGAACAACTGGCTGCGTGTCTACCAGCACGGCGACCTGTTCCTGCGCTACCAGCCGGTGAACGACTATGCGGCCGCAAGTCCGACCAACGTGTCCGCGCTGTATACGCTGAGTGTCCCGACGGGCGTCAAAGTGCAGGCAAAGTTTCGGGCGCTTTTTGGGAATACGATGGTCAGTGGGGTGCAGTTTCTCTGGTATTCGCCGAATGAAGGGGCGCAAGCGTCCAACGTGCCAGCAGGGAACGGGACAATGAGGGTTGATAATGTCGGAACCTATTCTATGGGCGAGTATTCGCTTCTGACAAATGCCAGTGCTCGGTTGTGTGGCACTAGCACGGTTGCGACAGGTAACCAGCTTTGGATAGTGACAAGCGGATGGTTCGATTGCCGGGGGAAAGACAGCTAGCAATGTAGAAAACTAGTCTTTTGCTAGGTGCATTCTGGCGATTCAAGAAATTCACGCCAAGCACAATGCCTAGCGTGAAATATCTTACATTTGGACGTTCAAACGAGGAACGCTCTTTACGCGTCGTTCCTCTGTGAATTTAGATCTGTGGCTCGAATGTAAGGCGAATTGCCAGACATGCTGAGTATCCACCAATCGCATTTGCTGCAGATAGACGCCATCGGCCCGTTCGGGTCTTCATATATGTCGCACAATGCCTCATGGGCGTCCTGAAGGGATGCCACTTCATCGACGTGAGGAAGCCAGCTGACATCGTTGTCGTGCTGGTAAACGGCGATTGCGCAGCATGGTGCGATCCTTCCTGACGGCATAATATAGAGCTGCAGGTCACAATCGACGCGCTTTTGAGGCAAGAAAAATGTGTTCCTAAAAGAGAATGTGTCAAAGTATTCCGCGTTGAAGTTCACCTGATCAACCAAGCCGCGCCAGAAGTCTTCCATTTCGCGTTGCTTCGGAAAAGTGTTGCGGAATAGCGTTGCGTTGATCTCTACCCTTAGATCTGGGTACTCCTCCATCTTCTTTCGACGAAGTGTCTTACATGCTTCGATGATGTTGCGCAGTTCACCGCCCCGACGAATCTTGCGATATTGGGCTTCGTCGGTGGTGTCTACGCTCATGCGAATAAGTCTAACGCCAGCTTTTAGGACTTCATCGATAAGTTCTGGAGTAAACATTTGACCGTGAGTAAGCACGCAAGGGTGTAGTCCTTTTGCAGTGGCCGCTCGAAGATAACTGACAGCGTTCGTGTCGATGAAGAACTCTCCGGTTGCGCAGAACCAAACCGTCTCGCCTGTCGGGATATTGTCGAGTGCCTTAAGGACTTGATCAGGAGCAAGGCTGCCGGATTTCTTGATGGCGTTAGGGCCATTGAAGTGGCACATCACGCACGACAGATTACATGTCTCGGTCGTGTTGATACTCGCAAGCTTGAATGGGCGGTCCCGATCAGCCCGTGGACGAAAAGGCATTCTTGTGACTTGAGCAAGCGACGATGCATCTGCGACATTCGTCGTCGATATGAGTACCGAGGAGAGCTTGAACTCAGTCTTTATTGGATTGTTGGCAGTGTTCCGCAGAACGATCATGTGCGCGTTCGATACGCGAGATTTCGGCACCACGATTGCGATATCGAGGTCCCCTGGACGAAAAATCTCCTCAGTAAGGTAGGTTGATCCATCTTTCTCGACTACGCCTACACCAAGAGCGCCGCCAATTACTTCTGCATCGAAGGTAAAAATGAGCTTCTCGTCCGATTCTCGAACCGCGGCTGGTATCGGCAGCACAAGGCAGTAAGACCACTGCCCTTCTGATGAAATGCAGCGTAAGCCTTCTGGTCGCCGAAATAGCGTGGCATTGTTTTGCCCTTGTGCCGTTTCGAGTGGAATGTCCCAATGCTGTTCGACGAACGGTGTGGCAAGGTCTTCTTGCGGCTCTTCGCTCGCGCTTATCAAGGAAGTTGGCGCAGATGCCTCTTCAATAAAAGCGCGGCCAACGACTTCAGCGGCGATCTGCAACACGGGGGCTCTGTGGTTGCGTGATATATGAACGGAGCCATCTGAAAGCTTGGGTTCCAGGCCTCCGATAGAGTTTTCAAACCCAGGTGGAATTTCGATAAATCCAACACCAAATCGAGCCGATTGATTGCGCAGTTCGTCGTTGATTGTTCGTGTAATATGAACGCGATCCTGCCAGCTTCCAAAGACAGGAAAATCAGCGTTGATGATCCCAGGGCCGTCAGCAGGCGGAGGCACCGAGAGAATAAACGGCTTAGCAATACACTTCCGTTTGATGGCCGAGAGGTACCTACTAACAAGATCTTTTGCTATTTCAGATCGATCTTGGCCGGTCTGTTCAGAAATGCGACCGACATGACACCGTGCGTCGATTTCGCCAAAAACAAAAATGGCGATCTGTTCCGGATTTAGCGATGCGTCGTCCAGAAAGTGAGCCGCGTCGCGGCCAACTCTGTGCATTGTCATTGGGCCTAGCCAATTGACCTTTACTTCGCTGACCTCACCGAACAGAAAATTCGAATGGCTGTCGCCGAATACTTGGATCGAATGTTGCATTTTGTCTGTCCGTACCGGCTGGCACTCGCCAGTTACATTAACTAAGGAAGTCGTATTCTAAGATCGTTTGTAGTGAGCGACTATTCGCGTCACGTCTCGCTACGCATGAGTCTCCAGCGATGGAGCTTCGATCATTTTGAGTACGTCCCACTTTTCCAGAAATATTTCGACCGGGATCGGTCGCTGTTCGAAAAACCTGCTGACAACGCGGTTACCGCTGGCCCCGTGGACGTGTGCGACATCTGCCGTCATGAGTTTGCCTGTCGTCGGATCGACGGTTTTTGATCGAACGACATAAA
>CALRZK010000378.1:0-4555 GCA_943372615.1 Bradyrhizobium ivorense
CACGTCCCCCTCGCGGACGATGGTGCCCTGCTTGAACACCCGCTCGACCACGATGCCGGCGACCCGCGGACGCACTTCGGCAATGCGGGTCGGCGCGATACGGCCGGGCAGATCGTTGACGATCCGCAGCGTCTCTGGGGTCACCGTTACGACGCTGACAGATGTCGCCGGCGCAGCCTGATCAGCCCCCGCCTGCTTGCCGTCGCCACAGCCTGCAAGCACCAAAGTCAGCGCCAAGACACCAGCCGCGCGGATAGGAAACATTGAAACTTCAGCCACTTATATCACCACTAAAGAAAACGCCGGAGCTGGCCCGAAAGGCGCTCACGGCGGGAAATTGATACCGGTCATTGACACGGACTCGAAACATACCATCTGGTTGGTTTGCAGTTCAACCCTGTTCTTTGCATTGCAGCAAAACACGATCCCGTGACCGTTATTACTTGCAACGACCCATCCTGCCCGGCGAGATGACGCGATGACCGAAGGCTATGAACGTAAGAAACAACCCGAGCTGGTTCGCCGTGCGTTGATCGACTGCGCGGCGCGCCTCGCCACCGAATGCGGCCTGCAGGCGGTGACCGTGCAAGCGGTGGCGGATGCTGCCGGGGTCACCAAAGGCGGCTTGTTTCATCACTTCCCCAACAAGCAGGCGCTGATCGAGGCGGTCCTGAAGGATCAGCTCGACAAATTCGACGCGGTGATCGAGACCACACTGGCGCAGGATGACGACAGCTACGGCAGCTTCACCCGCGCCTATGTGATCGCCAATCTCTCGATGGCCGAATATGCGCCGGCTCTGGAGTCGACCTGCATCGCGCTGCTGACAGATCCCGTTGCGCGGATCCACTGGTCTGACTGGCTGCGCGCTCGCCTCGAGCGCCACCGCGCCACGGATGCTGCGCCCGAGCTCGAGATCGTCCGCTACGCGGCCGACGGCGTCTGGCTCGCCGATCTGCAACAGGTGCCGGCCGATCTGCGGATCCCCCGGGATCAGCTGCGGGCAAAACTGATCGGGCTGACCATGCGTCCGGGGTAGCTCAGCACCGCTCTCATGGCTGATGTGGCCGGCCGCCACACCGGCTATCTCACCGTCATCCAACGACGCGAGAATGCCGTGACTGACCTAACGCCCCCGCCCGCCGCGGCGCTCGATCCCGCCCTCTTCCGCCTGATCACGACGAGCTTCGCACGAACCGTTGGCCGGCCCCTGGTCGATCATGACCAGGATGCGGCATGGCTTTATCCTGATGCGCCCTTCGCCTTGCTCGCGCATAGCGCGGCAGCCGATCCACTCTTCATCTATGCCAACCGAACCGCACAACGCTGCTTCGAATATGGTTTTGACGAGCTACTCACGATCCCGTCGCGTATGTCAGCGGAAGCGCCGAACCGCGAGGAGCGGCAGCGCCTGCTCGATGCGGTCGCGCGTGACGGTTTTATCGACAGTTATCGCGGCTTGCGGATCGCCAAATCCGGCCGCCGGTTCTGGATCGAAAGCGCGATCGTCTGGGAATTGGCAGACGACAACGGAACGCGGCGCGGTCAGGCAGCGATGTTCTCAAAATGGACCGACATGTAGGCCCGCCGCCGATCAGCGGTAACCGCCACCAAAGCTGCTCTTGATCTGATGCAGCAGCGTCAGCACCCAGCAGAGCGCAAAGGAGCCTGCGAGGCCGTAGCCGGTGCGGCGGTCGATCAGCGACAAGCCGGTCCAGAGATAGATGCGATAGAGCCAGAGCCCGGCCAAACCGACGCCGAGCAGACATACCAGCAGCTTCACGAAGCGCGCATTGGCGACGCCGACCGCGGCAAACATGATGGTCAGCGGGACCAGAAACAACTGGCAGACGGCAATCAGACTCTCGTTCACGGGCAGCTCCAGCAGAATCGCGGGGGCGACTCATCTGGCGCACCCTAGTCAGCCAATTTGAAACAAATGGTTGCCCGCCTCAGGCGGTCTCGGCCACCAGCAGTTCCGCCTTGCGGATCAGCTTCAGGTTCGCCTGCAGGCGCAGGCTGCGCTTGCCGGCCAGCGCAGTGGCTTCCAGTTCGGCACCCTTGGCATCACAGGTGCCTGAGAACCCGATGCCGATTTCATATCCACCGAACACCGGCACTTCGCCCAACGACGGCGTGTGTTCCTGATTGAGGATTTCGCCCTTCCAGCGGCCATCGGCCGAGGAATAGGACCCGAGATAATAGAAGGAGGCATCGCCGCCCAGGATCCAGCCATCCTGCAGCAGCATCACGCCGGTGAGCCCACCATCGACGCCATCAAGCGTGCGCAGCTGGATCGAATAGAGACCATTGGCAATACCGCCCTCGCCGACTTCGCCGGGCGGCGGCAGCTCGCTGTCGTCCAGGCTGGTCATCAGCGAACGAAATGTCGCACCCGGCATCTGCGGCGAGCCGCCGTCGAACACATAAGTGTCGCCAGAGGCGCGACCGGTCACCTTGATGGTCGACACGTCCTGGCCGAGCAGCGATTCATAGTCGGGATCGAAACAATGGCGGCGGCTCTCGATCTCGGCGAACACCTTATCGCCTTCGAAGCGATAGGTGCCGATATGCGCAAAACCGGAATTGCCGCCGAGCATCTGACCGTCGCGAACATACATCACGCTGCGGCCCGCCGCCTCGTTGACGCTATACTCGCATTTGTAAAATCCGGTCCTCACTGACCATTCCCCACTGCGCTTGCCGCAATGTAGCCGACATTGCGCAGTGAAGGAAAGCGCACCGTGTCAGCTTGGAACGATTCCTGCGGCCTTGATCACAGGCAGCAGCCGGGTTTCTTCCTTGTCGCGGTATGCGGTGATATCGGCAGTTGAAGTCGGGAATGGCTGCGCGCCGAGTTCGGCATATTTCGCGGCCAGAGCCGGATCTTTCAGCGCCTGCACCGACAGCTCATTGATCCTCGCAACGATATCAGGCGGCAGACCTGCAGGACCACACACGGCCACCCATGATGTGAGCTCATAACCAGGCAGGACTTCAGCGACGGCGGGAACATCGGGAAGCGCAGGACTACGATTGGTGGTCGTCACTGCGAGCGCGCGGACTGCACCGTCCTTGATCTGCTGCAGCGAGCCCGGAAGATTATCGAACAGCGTATCGACGCGTCCGGCCAGCAGATCGACCATCGCGGGATTCCCGCCTTTATAAGTGATGTGCTGCAGGTCGATGCCGGCAGCGCTCTTCATCATCTCGCCGGACAGATGCAGCGTGGTGCCGATACCGGGCGATGCGTAGCTGTATTTGCCAGGACTGGCCTTGGCGAGCGCGATGAACTCCTTGAGATCCTTCACCGGCAGATCCTTCTTCACCACCAGTACATTTGGCAATGTCCAGAGACCGCTGATGAAGGTGAAGTCCTTCGCGGCATGGAATGGCAGCTTGGCATAGGTGCCGACGGCGATGGCATTGGTGGCGATCGACCCCATGCCGAGGCCGTAACCATCTGGCGAAGATTTCGCGACGGCATCAGCGCCGAGTACACCACCTGCCCCGCCGCGATTCTCGACGACGAATTGCTGGCCGGTGAGTTCAGACATCTTCTGGCAGTAGATGCGCGACAGCGTATCGGTGGCCCCGCCTGCTGCGAAGCCGACAGTGTAGCGCACGCTGCGGTTCGGCCACGCCCCTTGCGCTCTTGCCACATGCGGCGCGGCAATCGATGCGCCAATTAAAGCAAGCGCGCGGCGACGAGACATGGAAATGCTGGTCGTCATGTTTCTCTCCCGTGATCTCCGCGCGCCGTGACGCCGCAGAAATTGCGGCGCCCGGAATTTTTGTGCGCGTGTTTAGGTGAGAGACAGTCTGGAGCTCACGTATGCGTTGTCAACGTGGCGTGCGGGTGCGGCTCGCCGTCCTGCGATCCCGGTGCGAGCGGCGCGTTCTGATCTACCGTCGCTTCGCCATGCTGGGTCAGCGGACGATTGCCCGCCATGGCGCGGAGCAGCACATAGAACATCGGCGTGAAGAAGATGCCGAAGGCAGTGACGCCGATCATGCCCGCGAACACGGCAACACCCATGGCCTGTCGCATCTCCGAGCCCGCGCCGGTGGATGTCACCAGCGGCACCACGCCCATGATGAAGGCCATCGATGTCATCAAAATCGGACGCAGACGCAGCCGGCTCGCCTCAATTGCCGCCTCGATCGGCTTGCGCCCGGCAAATTCGAGCTCACGCGCGAATTCCACGATCAGGATCGCGTTCTTCGCTGACAGGCCCACCAGGACGATCAAACCAATCTGGGTGAAGACGTTATTATCCCCCTTGGTGACCCACACGCCAAACATGGCGGCGAGCAGGCCCATCGGTACGATCATGATGATCGACAGCGGAAGCGTCAGGCTTTCGTATTGAGCCGCCAGCACGAGGAACACCAAAAGCAGCGCAACCGGGAAGACGATCAGCGACGAATTGCCGGCGATGATTTCCTGATAAGTCAGCTCGGTCCATTCGAAGTCGATGCCCTTCGGCAGCGTCTCCTTGGCGACGCGCGCGACGGCATCCTGCGCCTGCCCCGTGGAGAAGCCCGGCGCTGC
>CALRZK010000379.1:0-4541 GCA_943372615.1 Bradyrhizobium ivorense
TTATCGATCCCACCGAAGCGCCACGAGTTCACGCAGATCCAGCCGAGATCCTCCATGGGATCTCCGAGATGCGCCAGTTCCCAATCGAGTACGGCACGCACGCCATCGGCGCCGATCATCAGATTGCCGTGGCGAAAATCGCCATGCACCAGCGTAATTCGTTCGGACGGGCCGGGATCGTGGTCGCGCAGCCAGCGCAAAGCGAGCTCGAAAACCGGCCTTGGCCAACCGAAATTATCGATCTCCTGCTGAAGTTCAGCGACTTCTGTTGCGGCATCCATGCGTCGGAGTTGCGGCAAACCAGAGGCAGCCAATCCGTGGATGCCGGCAAGAATTTCCCCGCACTGCCGCGCCAATTTCGGTCGGGCGGACGCGTATTCGTTGTCGCGGAGAATTTTTCGCGGGATCGTTTCACCAGCGACTCGCTGCATGATGAAACCGGTACCAAGTTCATCTGCTGCATTCAAAACATGCAGCACCTTCGGCGAGGGCACGCCTGCGTCATAAGCCAGTTGCATCAGCACCGCTTCGGCATCGAGCCCCGCGGCACGGCCGGGGGCGGCGCCGTAGCCGGGCGGAGCGCGGCGGAGGATTGCGCCTTTTTTGCCATCGGGATGCGTGATGTCGAAGGACCACGTCTCCTGGCTGGCGCCGCCGGACAAACGTTTGGCATCCGCCACGCCGGTGGCACCTTGGCACCACGACGCGACGCTGCGTGACAACAGCTCAGCGACGGAAGCTGAGCTCAAGACTTACTTGCCCGTGAATTTTGCGGGGCGCTTTTCGAGGAAAGCGGTGACGCCTTCCTTGAAGTCCGGCGAATTGCCGGCGATGCGCTGCGACTTCACTTCGAGATTGATCTGATCCTCGAACGTGTTTTGCGGGCTTTCCCAATACAGCGTGCGGATCAGCGAGAGTGCGACCGTCGGGCCATTGGCAAGATCATGCGCGAGCTTCATGGCCTCTTCCATCAGCACTGCATCGTCATAGACGCGATTGACGAGGCCCCATTCCAGCGCCTTCTCAGCCGGAAGCTTTTCGCCGAGCAGCGACAGCTCCACCGAGCGCGCCTTGCCGATCAGGCGCGGCAAGATCCAGGTCGAGCCGCAATCCGGCACCAGGCCGATGCGGCGGAAGGCCTGCAGGAAGTAGGACGATTTCGCGCACAGAATGAGATCGCCCATCAGCGCAAAGCTCATGCCGGCGCCGGCGGCGGGGCCGTTCACCGCTGTGATGATCGGGCAATGCAGGCCCTGCAGCTTGCGCAGGAACGGATGGAAGCCGGTCTCCAGCGAGGCGCCCGCCCCGTTGCGCTTGGTGACGCTGTTGTTGCGGCCCTGCAGATTGGCGCCGGTGCAGAAGGCGCGGCCGGCGCCCGTGATCACGAGGCAGCGCACATCGTCGCGGCGCTCGTCGATTTCCGCCAGCGCTTCGGCGAGGCCGCCGAGCATGTCCATGGAAACGGCATTCATCACCTCCTGATGATCGAGCTTCAGGATGGCAACCTGGCCGTCGAAATCGAGCGTGACGTGTTTGAACTGCATGGTTTCCTCACAAACGAAATGGCGTTTATTCCGCGCGGTGGGCGCGATTGAATGTCGGCCACCATATTTGATTTTTCGGACGCGCTTGTCCATGCTTCCGATTGGAAAGCTGATCAACCAAGGATGCAGGCTTAACCTGCGCGGGATGAGGAAACACCCATGAGCAACATTTTCGATCTCTCCGGCCGCGTGGCCGTCGTCACCGGCGGCAATGGCGGTATCGGCCTCGGTATTGCGCAGGCGCTGGCTGCGGCCGGTTGCAACGTGTCGATCTGGAGCCGCAACGCCGACAAGAACAAGGTCGCAGCAGCCAGCATGGATGGCCTTGCGGGCAAGGTACAGACGCAGATCTGCGATGTCACCGACACCGCTTCGGTGAAGGCCGCGATGGACGCTACACTCAAGACATTCGGTCGCGTCGATGGCTGTTTCGCCAATGCCGGCATCGGTGGCGGCGGTCGGCACAATTTTATCGATCGCACCGAAGAACAGTGGCGCACGATGTTCGCAACCAATCTGGATGGCGTCTTTCATGCCTTTCAGGTCGCCGCACGCCACATGACCGAACGCGCCGAAGCCGGCGACAAATTTGGCCGGCTGGTGGCGACATCGAGCCTCGCCTCGATTTTCGGCACCGCGCGCAACGAGCATTATGCGGCGACCAAGGCGGCGATCAATGCGCTGGTGCGCGCGCTGGCCGTCGAACTGGCGCGTCAGGGCGTCACGGCGAATGCGATCCTGCCGGGCTGGATCAAGAGCGATATGACGGCTGGCATCATGGGCAATGACAAATTCGTAGCGAATGTGATGCCGCGCATCCCGACGCGCCGCTTCGGCGAGCCATCGGATTTCGGTGGCATCGCCGTGTATCTGATGAGCAAGGCGTCGTCGTATCACACCGCGGATACGTTCGTGATCGATGGCGGATATACGGCATTCTAACCTCATACGCCGTCATGTCCGGGCTTGACCCGGGCACCCATCTTCGCGGCAAACGTGGAATAAAAGATGGATGGCCGGGGCAGGCCCGGCCATGACGCGGGGAGAGGTCGGCGCGCTGCTTAAGCCGTCGCCGCTTCGCGCTGCTCCACCCCTACTCCCATCTCAAATCCCTCATATCCCTTCGCTGCCACCTCGTCGCAGATCTTTCGATAGACGCCGACGCCGCCGATATAGGGCATGAAGATACGGGGCTTGCCGGGGATGTTGGCGCCCATGTACCAGGAATTGGCCTGCGGATAGAGCGTTGCGGCCGCGACCTCGTTCACGTGATCGACCCATCTGTCCTCGGCCGCGCGCGTCGCTTCGATGGTCTCCGCGCCACGCTTGCGCATCGCCGAGAGGCAATCGGTGATCCAGTCCACATGCTGCTCGATGGAGACCAGCATGTTCGACAGCACCGAGGGTGAACCGGGGCCGGTGATGATGAACAGGTTCGGAAAGCCCGCACTCATCAAGCCCAAATAAGTGCGTGGGCCTTCCGCCCATTTGTCATTCAGCGTCTGGCCATTACGGCCGCGGATATCGATCTTGGCGACCGAGCCGGTCATCGCATCGAAGCCCGTGGCGAGCACGAGGGCATCCACCTCGTAATCCTTGCCACCGCTGCGCACGGCATGCGGCAAGATTTCCTCGATGGGATGGGTCTTGATATCGACCAGTTTCACATTCGGGCGGTTGAAGGTCGCGTAATAGTCGGTATCGACGCAGATGCGTTTGGTGCCGACGGGATGGCTGTTCGGCTGCAGCAACCGCGCCGTTTCCGGATCCTTGACGATATCGGCGATCTTGTTGCGGATGAAGCCGGCCGCCGTGTCGTTTGCTGCGAGATCGAGACCGAGATTGTTGTAGACGCCCATAAAAGTGAGGCCGCCCGAGGTCCAGCGCGCTTCATATTTTTCGCGGCGGATAGCTTCCGCATCGTCGAGCGCACCGCGATCGGGCACCGGCTGGTAGATGCCGTTCTTCATCTCCTCGCGCGCGATGCGGCGAATTTCCGCATAGTTATCGCGAAAGCCTTTGCGCTCATCGTCAGTGAGTTTTGCGTTGCGCGCAGGCACGCTGAAATTCGCGGTGCGTTGGAACACATAGAGCTGTTCAGCTTGATCGGCGATGATCGGAATCGACTGGATCGCCGACGAGCCGGTGCCGATCACGCCGACGCGCAGGCCGGTGAAATCCACCTCTTCATGCGGCCAGCTGCCGGTGTGATAGACCTTGCCCTGAAAATCCTTCAGGCCCTTGAAATCCGGCGAGCGCGCATTGGAGAGGCAGCCGGTGGCGAGCACGACATGTTGCGCTGTCGTGCTGACGCCGTCGGATGTCGTCACCGTCCAGCGCTTGTCTGCTTCATCGAACACGGCGGATTCGACGCGGGTGTTGAAGGTGATGTCGCGGCGCAGATCGTAGCGCTCGGCCACGTGACCGGCATAACGCAGGATTTCCGGCTGCGGCGCGTAGCGCTCGCTCCAGTCCCAGGTTTGCTGCAGCTCGTCATCGAAGGAGAATGAATACTGCATGCTCTCGACATCGCAGCGCGCGCCGGGATAGCGGTTCCAGTACCAGGTGCCGCCGACATCGCCGCCCTGCTCGAAGACTTTAACGGAGAGGCCGAGACCGCGCAGTTTGTGCAGGAGATAAAGACCGGAAAACCCCGCGCCGACGACGACCACATCGGCCTGTGCGTTCGTGCTTCGGGTTTGGACGGATTGCGGCTGCGCTGCGGCCATGAGTTCACTCCCGGATTTTTTGCTTTGCTTGTTACCCGCAGCATTTCCCGTAGGACGCGAAAGCGCAAGGGTGAAATCAGGCAACTGGCATGTGGAATTTTGCGAGGCGGAATGCTGCAGCATGCGCTTTGCAGGCGATTCCGGTTGCGCTAGCGTTCGTCACCAATGCCGCCACATGAAGCGGCTTCAATGAGTGCCGGGAGAGATGCCGATGAAATCCCCGATCTGCGACATGCTGGGAATCGAATTCCCCCTGCTCGCTTTCAGC
>CALRZK010000380.1:0-4527 GCA_943372615.1 Bradyrhizobium ivorense
CTGCCCACCCCGATTGATGCACGTCAATGCCGGTTTCTACCGCCAGTTTATCCCGGTGATGCCGCGCAAAGTCGCGCGGAGGCAGCATAGCCGGGGGAGACATGACACAGCAGATGGCCGCTTCGTCCTTCGTGCCCTGCACGACGGCAACAGGTCCTTCGACCGGATTCCTGTCCCGCCTCAATTTCAATGATCGCCGACAGCTGATGGCACTGGGCGAGCGCGTGCCGCGTGGCGCCAATGAGGTCCTGTTCGCACAGGGCGCGCCGGCGGCGCGCTGTTTCAGCGTGATCGAGGGCGTTGTCTGCCTGTCGCGCAGCATCGGCGACAACCGGCGCCAGATCGTCGGCTTCGCATTGCCCGGCGATGCGCTGGAAATCGCCGCGCAGCAGCGCCACGAGGTCTCGGCCACGACCATCGGTCCGGCGCTGGTCTGGGAAATCGCGCGCGAGAGTTTTGCGCAGTTCGTCAGCCATCGGCCCTATGTGTTGCATGCGGTGATCGCCTCGGTGGCCACCGATCTCACCGATGCCCATGAGCAGATGTTCTCCCTCGGTCGCCGCCCCGCGGAAGAGAAGCTCGCGAGTTTCCTCACCGAATGGCGCGAGCGCCTGCTGCGCATCGGCAAGGATGTCGAGCCTTTGCCGCTGCCGATGAGCCGCAGGGACATCGCCGACTATCTCGGCCTCACCGTGGAAACCGTCTGCCGCACGCTCGCAAAGCTCGAGCGCCGCGGCGCCATCGAAATCCTGCCGGGGCGTGTGCGTCTGATCGTCGAGCCCGACGAGCTGTTGCGTAGCTGCGCATGACGACGCGGCTTTTGATGTCAATCAAGCCGCCGATGACGGCGATGTGATTGTTGGAATTGTTCTTGGGAAAGACTCATCATGGCAAGTCAAACTGACCGCGTGAAGTGGATGACGATAGGAGAGTCAGGCCTCTCCCTTGTCTGCATCGCCACCGTGTTCCTCTCCATCATCGCTTCAGCGAAGGCCGAAGACGCAGCCTATGCGTTTCACGTGGCCGTCTTCGGCGCGGCTGCGCTGGTGTCGCTGTTCCTGATCGTCAACCGCTATTTCGAGCGTGGCGATCTGCCGCCGCAGGAAATCGATGGCCGGCCGAACTATAATCTCGGTCCGATCAAGTTCGCCTCGGTCGCTGCGATGTTCTGGGGCATTGCCGGCTTCCTCGTCGGCCTGCTGATCGCGATGCAGCTGGCCTGGCCGGCGCTGAATTTCGATCTGCCATGGACCAGCTTCGGTCGCCTGCGGCCGCTGCATACATCCGCGGTGATCTTCGCCTTCGGCGGCAATGTGCTGATCGCCACCTCGTTCTACGTGGTGCAGAAGACCGGCCGTACGCGCCTTGCCGGCGATCTCGCACCGTGGTTCGTCGTGCTCGGCTACAATCTTTTCATCGTCATTGCCGGCACCGGCTATCTGCTCGGCAATACGCAGGGCAAGGAATATGCGGAGCCGGAATGGTATGCCGATCTCTGGCTCACCATCGTCTGGGTGATGTATCTGCTGGTGTTCCTGGCGACGCTGATGAAGCGCAAGGAGCCGCATATCTTCGTCGCCAACTGGTTCTATCTTGCCTTCATCATCACCATCGCGGTGCTGCATCTCGGCAATAATCCGGCGCTGCCTGTCTCGATCTTCGGCTCCAAGTCCTATGTCGCCTGGGCCGGCGTGCAGGATGCCATGTTCCAGTGGTGGTACGGCCACAACGCGGTGGGCTTCTTCCTCACCGCTGGCTTCCTCGCCATCATGTATTACTTCATCCCCAAGCGCGCCGAGCGGCCGGTCTACTCGTATCGGCTCTCCATCGTGCATTTCTGGGCGATCATCTTCCTCTATATCTGGGCCGGCCCGCATCACTTGCACTACACGGCGCTGCCCGACTGGACGCAGACGCTCGGCATGACCTTCTCGATCATGCTGTGGATGCCCTCCTGGGGCGGCATGATCAACGGCCTGATGACGCTGTCGGGTGCCTGGGACAAGCTGCGGACCGATCCGGTGCTGCGCATGCTGGTGGTGTCGGTGGCGTTCTACGGCATGGCGACCTTCGAAGGTCCGCTGATGTCCATCAAGGTCGTCAACTCGCTCAGCCACTACACCGACTGGACCATCGGCCACGTGCATTCGGGTGCGCTCGGTTGGGTCGGGTTCGTTTCCTTCGGCGCGCTGTACTGCCTGGTGCCGTGGCTGTGGAATCGCAAGCAGCTCTATAGCTTGAAGCTGGTGGAGTGGCACTTCTGGGTCGCGACCCTCGGGATCGTTCTCTACATCTCGGCGATGTGGGTCTCGGGCATCCTGCAGGGCTTGATGTGGCGTGCCTACACCTCGCTCGGCTTCCTCGAATATTCCTTCATCGAGAGCGTCGAGGCGATGCACCCCTTCTACATCATCCGTGCAGCAGGCGGCGGTCTGTTCCTGATCGGCGCGCTGATCATGGCCTACAATTTGTGGATGACCGTGCGTGTCGGCGAAGAAGAAACCGGCGCCACGCTCGGCAATGTCGCGCTGCAGCCGGCGGAGTGAGGATCACACCATGTCGTTCTGGAGCAGACACCAAATCCTTGAGAAGAACTCGATCATCCTGATCGTGGGCATCATTCTCGTCATCGCCATCGGTGGCATCGTCGAGATCGCGCCGCTGTTCTATCTCAAGAGCACCATCGAGAAGGTGGAGGGCATGCGGCCCTACACCCCGCTCGAACTCGCAGGCCGCAACATCTATGTGCGCGAAGGCTGCTATCTCTGCCACTCGCAGCAGGTCCGCCCGCTGCGCGATGAAGTGGAACGTTACGGTCACTACTCGCTCGCTGCGGAGAGCATGTATGACCACCCGTTCCAGTGGGGCTCGAAGCGCACCGGGCCGGATCTCGCCCGCGTCGGGAATAAGTATTCGGACGAGTGGCATGTTGCTCATTTGACCAAGCCGCAAAACGTCGTGCCGCAATCGGTGATGCCGGGCTACAAGTTCCTCGCCGATACGCCGGTAGATCCCGAGAGCATTACGGGTCACCTGCGCACCAATCGCGCAGTCGGTGTGCCCTATACCGACGAGCAGATCAGCAATGCCGTCGCGGATCTCAAGGCGCAGGCCGATCCCGACAATGGCGATGTCGATGCCTTGACCAAGCGTTATCCGAAGGCGGTGGCGCGCAATTTCGACGGCAAGCCTGGCTTGCCGACCGAGATGGACGCGCTGGTCGCCTATCTGCAGATGCTCGGCACGCTCGTCGATTTCAAACTTTACAACGACAAGGCCAACCTGCGCTGAGGACAGATCATGCGTGCCATTCTGACCGTCGAAAATTTCGCTTCGAGCCTCGTCCTCACCGTCTGGACACCGCTGTTCGTCGCCATCTTCGTCGCCATCGTCACCTACGCGCTGTGGCCGCGCAACAAGGCCACGTTCGACGCAGCGGCGCAGATGCCGCTGCGAGAGGATTGATGCCATCATGAGCGATCATCACGAAGAACTCGACCACGCCACCGGCAAGACCACCACAGGTCATTCCTGGGACGGCATCAAGGAACTCAACACGCCGCTGCCGCGCTGGTGGGTGTGGACCTTTTATCTCACCATCATCTGGGCCGTGGGCTATTGGGTCGTCTATCCCTCCTGGCCGCTGGTCTCCAGCTACGCAACCGGCGTCATCGGCTATTCGTCGCGCGCGGATGTCGGCGTCGAACTGGCTGATCTCGACAAGATCCGCGGTAGCAAGATGGCCGCACTCAATGATGCGTCGCTGGAGCAGATCGCCAAGGATCCGTCCTTGCTGGCACTGGCGCGTGCCAAGGGCAAGACCGTGTTCGGCGACAATTGCGCGCCGTGTCACGGCACGGGTGCTGCCGGCTCCAAGGGGTTTCCGAACCTGAATGACGACGACTGGATTTGGGGCGGCTCGCTCGAAGCGATCGAGAAGACGATCAAGTTCGGCGCGCGCTCGGGCAATAGCGAAGCTCATGAAGGCGCCATGCTGGCCTTCGGCCGCGATGGCATCCTGAAGAAGGATGAGATCGTCACGGTGGCGAACTATGTCCGCGCGCTGTCGGGTCTATCGACGGCAAAGGGCTACGACGCCGAAGCCGGCAAGAAGCTGTTCGCCGATAACTGTGCCTCCTGTCACGGCGATGCCGGCAAGGGGAATCAGGACATGGGCGCGCCGAATCTCACAGACGGCATCTGGCTCTATGGCTCCGATGAAGCGACCATCATCCAGACCATTACCAATGGCCGTAATGGCGTGATGCCGGCATGGGTCGGTCGTCTCGATCCCGCGACCATCAAGGCGCTGACGGTCTATGTGCATACCCTCGGGGGTGGACAATAAGTCATAGGGGCACCCGGACGGTTTCGGGTACCCCTTTGACGCACATCAATTGAAACGGGCCACCGAGGTCTAGGGTCATTCCAAAGAAGCGAGTGACCATCATGAACAAGCCTGTTCCCCCCTCGGAGTTCGACTACGGCCCGCTCTATGCGCCGCAGAAGAAAGTCTATCCGCAGAAG
>CALRZK010000381.1:0-4526 GCA_943372615.1 Bradyrhizobium ivorense
AGGCTGTGGGTGACTGGGATTTCGAAATGATAACAGCCCCTTGATGGGGGCTGTTGAGGCAGGATGGAAGCATCCGTCCTGCATGGCGCCAATGCGTTAGCGAGATTGCGGTGCCTGCGGCGCCTCATCCGCCTTCTTGAGGCTGTCGAGCAGACCGCCCGAGGTCGGCGCCGTCAGCGGCGACGGAGCGCCCTGCTGGGTTGCCGGCGCGCCGGTCGGCAGGATCGAGCTCGGCCCGCGGTTATAGGTCGCCAGCCAGGACAGGAACATCGAGGTGATGAAGAAGCCGACCGCCAGGAACGCCGTGGTGCGGGTCAGCAGGTTGGCCGTGCCGCGGCCGGTCATGAAACCGCCGCCGCCACCACCACCGCTGCCAATACCGAGGCCGCCGCCTTCGGACTTCTGCAGCAGCACCACGCCGATCAGGGCAGCCACGATCATGAGATGAATAACGATAATGACGCTGTGCATCTTGTCCTTCCATCGCAAGCACGCCGCGCCGATCGCCGGCTGCAGTCCCAGTGCTCACGGGGTTTGAATCTGCAGGTATCTACACGAAGGGGGCCGAGATTGCCAACCCTTTGGGCGGCAATCGCAAACCTCCTTCGGGCCAACGGCCCCTCTGGATTTAGGGGCAGCCGGCGGCAATTGCCAGGAAGTCCGCAGCCTTGAGGCTGGCACCGCCGACCAGCGCACCGTTCACATTCGGTACCGCCATCAGTTCCTTGGCATTCGAAGGCTTTACCGAACCGCCGTAAAGGATCTTGATCGACGGCCCCTCGTTCTTGAAACGTTGGTTGAGATGTTCACGGATAAATGCATGAACTTGCTCGACATCCTTCGCCGTCGACGTAAGGCCAGTGCCAATCGCCCAGACCGGCTCATAAGCCACGACCAGATTGCCCGAAGTGCAGTCATCCGGCAGCGAGCCCTTGAGTTGGGTGCCGCAAACCTCCAGCGTCTTGCCGGCATCCCGCTCGGCCTGGGTTTCGCCGATACAGACGATTGCCGTCAGACCGGCACGCCACGCGGCCAGAGCCTTCTCGCGGACCACCGCGTCGGTCTCACCATGATCGGCGCGACGCTCGGAATGGCCGACGATGATGGCCGTAGCGCCTGCGTCCGCGAGCATTTCGGCAGCGATATCGCCCGTATGGGCGCCTGAGGCCTTCGGGTGGCAATCCTGCGCACCAACCTTGACCGCATGCTTGCCGTCCTGCCCGAAGCTCGTCGCCTTGGCCGCCAGGGTGGCCAGCAGCGTCACCGGCGGACAGATCAAAAGATCAGCCTTTTCCGCAACTTCCGGCGCACCGCGCAACATCGCTTCGAACTCGTTCATCGACGCCTTGAGGCCGTTCATCTTCCAATTGCCAGCAATCAACGGGCGAACGGCATCGGTCATGAGGTGCTTCCTGTCACAAGAGGATGAGATGAGGCCTTTGAGCTAACAGAGCCGGCCGGGTGGCTCAAGTTGACGCGGCGCCGCGTTTTCCCCGGTGGCTGCTGATCTCATCCACAGTCAGGTCCGGCGCATTGGGATCAAAGCCGTGCCAGCCGGCCGCGGCGAGTTCATTGCGGCGAGCGGCGATATCCACAGAGGACGGATTGAGGATCGCCTCGAACTTGTCCTTCTCCCCAGCCGCAACCTTGGCACTGACCAGCGAGCCACCGCGCCGGATGCTCTCGGCATAGACCTCAGCCTCATTCACGGCGACACCAGCCTCGGCCAACATGCCAATGGCGCCTCCAGCAGCGCCGGCCACAGCTGCACCAGTCGCGGCCGCGGCGAACCAGCCAGCGGCCACCACGGGGCCAAGACCGGGAATCGCAAGCAAGCCGAGACCAGCCAGAAGACCGCCAAAACCGCCGAAGCTGGCACCGATTGCAGCGCCCTTCCCGGCACCCGCGGCATAATCGGGCGCGTACCATTTGTCGGCATTGTTCGCGATGACGCTGATGTCGTCGTCGGCAACGCCGGCTTCGCGCAACTGGCGCACGGCCGACTGTGCGTCCGCATAGTCATCGAACAGGCGTGAGATTGTCACTCGGGTCATCGGCCTCTCCGCTCACTCATGCTGCGCCGAGATATTGCCTTTGTAGTCGACACTGACACGCACGCGCTTGGCGCCGCTCATGGCGGTGCCGCGCCAGATGCCCTGGCTATCATTGGTCAGCTGGGAAACGTCGGAATAGCCCTGCGATTTCAAAAGGTCGCGAGCCTGTCCTTCAGAAAAGCTGTTAGCGCCGGGCGAGAGTTGCCCAGCCCCCTTTGGCTGCACGACGCTTGGATTTTCCATCGCCGGGTTCTGCTGCGCCCATGCCGGCAAAAGCGCCAGCCAGAGGCCGGCAATGGCCACCCCCGCTTGCACCCGAATCCGCATATCGCCTCCCCGATCGGCCCTTTGGCCTGCCGCATCAAGCGGTGGCGCGGGCAAAAGTTCCATCGCCCAAACCCCGGCCAAGCGCCTGAAACCGCTTCAATCCGCCCCGTTCCGTCCGGTTGCGAGCAAGGGGTTGCCACTTTATGATGCGCGTCCTATTCGGCGATGGTGACCGGCGGCTCAAGCCGCTGGCGCAAGCCGGTTCCCCTCCTGACAGACAAGACTGGCCCCATGCTTCGAGGAATGCGCAAAGCGTCATCCAATTGGATTGGCAAGACGATTATGACCGTCGTGATGGGCGTGCTGATCGTCAGCTTCGGCGTCTGGGGTATCGGCGACGCCTTCAAGGGCTCGAGCCAGTCGAAGGTCGCCACCATCGGCTCCACCGACATTTCCACCGAGCAGTTCCGCCAGTTGTTCAGCGACAAACTGCAGCAGATCGGTCGCCAGTTCGGCCGTCCGCTGACGCCGGATCAGGCGCGCGCCTTCGGCCTTGACCGTCAGGTCCTGCAGCAGGCCATCGCGGAAGCCGCCCTCGACGAGGACGCCCGCCGCAAGGGTCTTGGCGTGTCCGATCAGGAAGTGCTGCGCCAGATCATGGCCGATCCGAACTTCCAGGGCATGAACGGCCAGTTCGACGGCGCCCGCTTCCAGCAGGTGATCCGCCAGCTCGGCTATACCGAGCAGCGTTACATCAATGAGCAGCGCCGGGTTTCGCTCCGCCGCCAGATCGCCTCCACCGTCACCACCGGCGTCGAGACGCCGAAGCCGATGATCGAGGCGCTCAGCCGTTACCAGAACGAGCAGCGCACCATCGATTATGTGAAGCTTGATGCCGCCCAGGCCGGCACCATCGAGGCGCCATCGCCCGAGGCCCTCGCCGCCTATTTCGACGAGCGCAAGACCCAGTTCCGCGCACCCGAATATCGCAAGATCGCCTTCCTCGCTTTGACGCCGGAAGAGATGGCGAAGTGGTCCACGGTTTCGGACGAAGAGGCCAAGAAGCTCTACGACGATCGCAAGGACCGGATCTCGACGCCGGAACAGCGCCAGATCTCGCAGATCGTGTTCCCGAATGCCGAGGAAGCCCAGGCTGCCCGCGCCAAGCTGAATGACAGCTTCTCCTTCGACGACCTCGCCAAGGAGCGTGGCCTGAAGCCCGCCGATATCGAACTCGGCATGGTGACCCGCGCCGGCATTCTCGATCCGAACGTCGCCGATGCCGCCTTCTCGCTGGCGCCGGACTCCATCAGCCAGCCGGTGACCGGCCGTTTCGGTACCACCATCGTCAAGGTCGGCAAGATCCAGGCTGGCACCACGCCGAGCTATGACAGCGTGGCCGCGACCATCAAGCGGGACCTCGCCATCGAGCGCGCCCGCGCTGTGGTCAACGAGATGCACAACAAGGTCGAGGACGAGCGTGGCGGCGGTGCCAACATCGTCGACGCCGCCAAGAAGCTGAACCTCACCGCCGTGACCATCGAGGCCGTGGATCGCTCGGGCCGCGGTCCGGACGGCCAGCCGGTCACCGGCCTGCCGGCCAATACGGATATCGTCTCGCAGGCCTTCAATAGCGATGTCGGCGTGGACAACGACGCCATCCAGGCCGGCGGCGGTTACATCTGGTACGACGTGCTCGGCATCACCCCGTCGCGCGATCGCACGCTCGACGAGGTCAAGGCGCAGGTCGAAACGCGCTGGCGCGAGGACGAGATCACCAAGCGTCTGCGCACCAAGGCCGAGGACATGGTCAAGAAGCTCGAAGGCGGCGCCAAGCTCGCCGACGAAGCCGCTGTGGCAGGCCTCAAGGTCATCACCTCGGCGCCGTTCAAGCGCGACGCCACGGTGGCCGACCTTTCGCCGGGCGTGATCCAGGCCGTATTCCGCGGCGTCAAGGATGCCGCCGGACAAGCCCCGGGCGCCGGCACCTCGGATTGGATCGTGTACCGGATCACCGACATCTCGTCTCCGACCGTGGACATGGCTTCGGAAGATGCCAAGAAGCTGAAGGAAAGCCTGCAGCGCGGCCTGACCGATGAACTGGTGGCCCAGTACATCACCAAGCTCGAGCAGCAGGTCGGCACCAAGATCAATCAGGAAGCATTTGCGCTGGCGACTGGCGCGACGAGCAACAACTAACGCCAC
>CALRZK010000382.1:0-4524 GCA_943372615.1 Bradyrhizobium ivorense
AGGGGGAGCATGCTGTCGCCTTATGCACGATTCACACTGCGGGTTGTGGGAAATCACAAGCTTCGGTCAATCGGCGCTTGACGCGTTCCCGGCCGCGACGGTGTCGGGTTCCTCAACGGTCTCTTAAAGGAACCCTGAAAATCACCGGATGGAACTGAACCGGATGGCGAGATGTCTCACTTATAACAAGAAGTGGGATTGCAATACTGCCACACCCGGAACCCGTTCAGGGATTCGGGCGTTGAGACCGCAACGAAGCCACGTGCAGCAAGTACGGGCGACTGAGGCGTAAGGACAGGTCGATGGGTCAGAGTCAGCCGTTTACGGCAGCCGATGATACGATGTGGTTGTCCAAGCTGGTGGGCACGTTTGAGCGGGCCGAGCAGCTTCACGACGAGCCGTGTGATCAGGCGTTGCTTTCTGCTGCCATGGCGCGTTTGCAGCGTCCGGCGGCCTCCGTGCGTCGCCCGATAAGCGTCCGTCGCGCAGAACTGCTCGAATTGTCGTTCTAAGTTCTAGTCCCCAGCCATTTGCAGCTTGGGCAAGACTGCCCGCTCGACGGCAACAAGCCGCGCTTCCTCCCGACCGATGTAATCGCGCGTCAACGGCAGCACGTCCTGGCGGCGTGTGAGCTGGATCTGGAAGTTCATCGTGTTCTGCTTGCGGAACGACATTTCCGATGACGCCAGATAGAATTCCCACATCAGCGCAAAGCGCTCGTCATAGAGCTTCACAGCGTCACCACGCCGCGCCATGAAGCGCTCACGCCAGGCTTTCAGCGTCTCCGCATAGTGCAGGCGCAGGATCTCGATGTCCGCGACCAGGAGACCGGCGCGTTCGATGGCCGGGAGGACTTCGGACAGAGCCGGGATATACCCGCCCGGAAAAATGTATTTCGCAATCCAGGGATTGGTGATGCCGGGGCCCTCGGGACGGCCGATCGAATGCAGCACCATGACGCCGTCCGGGCTCAACAGTTCGGCGCAGCGCTTGAAGAAGGTGTCGTAATGATCGACGCCGACATGTTCGAACATGCCCACCGAGACGATGCGGTCGAACGGGCCGGGAATGTCGCGATAGTCCTGCAGCAGGAATTTTGCACAGCCGGTGAGCTGCTTCTCCGCGGCGCGGGCATTGGCGACGTCGAGTTGCTCGGTGGAGAGCGTGACGCCGGTGACCCGGGCCCCGGTCATTTCGGCGAGGTAGAGGCCAAGGCCACCCCAGCCGCTCCCGATATCAAGGACGCGCTGGCCTTTTTCGATCAAGAGCTTGGCCGCGAGGTGCCGCTTCTTGGCCAGCTGGGCCTCATCGAGTCCGGTGGTTGGGCTTTCGAAATAGGCGCAGCTATATTGCCGGTCGGGATCGAGGAAGAGCGAGTACAGCCGGGCGTCGAGGTCGTAGTGATGCGCTACGTTGCTGCGCGAGCGTTGCCGGGGATTGAACTGCTGGGCGTGCCGGAGAATGTAGCGCAGCCCGTGCTGCAGCGTAGCCCAGCGCGGCGACATTTCGGGCTGGGAGAGAGCGATGGCGAGGAGGTCTGCAATCGAGCCGCACTCCATTGTCAGTTCGCCCTCCATATAGAGTTCACCAAGGGCGAGTTCGGGGTCGAAAAGCAGCCGGCGTTGGGCTTTGGCACTCTGGAAACGGATCGTGACCGGAGTGCCGATCCCGTCGCCGCACGTAAAGGACTTTCCATTCGCGGTGATAACGGTCAGCGAGCCCTTGCGGATATAGCGCCCGAGGACGAAGCGCAGCAGACGGTCCATCGACATCACTCCGGTGATCCGACCGCGTGCCCGGCGAAGATGCGCAACGAAATGCCCCGCACGAGATCGACTATCATCCCAGCGCCATGATGATAGGTACGGCTTTCCGGGCTCGCCAATGCGTGCGCCGCATTGCCGCCATACAATTTGCCGCGATCACAGTTTCGCGCACAGGCTTGCGACGCCTGACCGCTTCCATTCGGGCCGCAATCGGCTAGAACAGATTCGGGTTAGATGAATTGTATTTTGGGAGAATGATATGTTGAGCCGAGCGCTCAGTTTAGCGACGGCGATGCTTCTGATTGGCTTCGCAGCACCTTCCTCCCTTATCGCTCCCGCATCAGCCCAGAATCTCGAAGCCGGCAAGTCGCCGGCGCAGCTGTTCTCGGCCAATTGCACGGTTTGCCATAAGAGCGCGCGCGGCCTGCTCAAGAGCGTGCCGCCGGGCGATCTGCCGGGCTTCCTGCGCCAGCACTATACGACCAGCGCCGACATGGCGAAGTCGATCAGTGCCTATCTGGTCGCCAATGGGGCCAGTGCTGCCGGTGGCCGCAAGCCCAATGACGACGGTCTGACCCGTCGGGGCCGCGAGTTGACCCGCGAGCAGCAGCCGGCTCCAGAGGCTGCACCGAGCGAACCGGCTCCGCGTCGTGGCCGCAACGCCAAGCGCCAGCCGCCGGCCGAAGCTGCTCCGGCCGGTGAAGCCCAGGCGCCGGCCGCGGCCGAGGGCGAACGCCCGGTCGCGCCGAAGCAGAAGGGCAAGAAGAACCGACGTCATCAGGAAGAGCCGAAATCCGAGGCGAAGCCGGAGACGGACAAGGCCGAACCTGCGACGATCGAGCCGGCCAAGCCCGTGGAAGCGCCAAAGCCCGTGGAAGCAGCCAAGCCCGAGCCAAAGGCGGAGACGCCGCCGGCAACGCGCTCCGACCCGGTCCCGGCCGTGACGCCTGCGCCAAAGGAGGCCGAGCCCGCCGCACCGGCGCCCGCTTCGCCGCCAGCAGAACCGGCCAAGCCAAGCGCAGAGTAACGTGTATCAAGCGAGAAACGAAAAAGCCCGGCCGTGAGACCGGGCTTTCTTGTTTGATCAGACGCGTACGGCCTAGCCGTTGTCTTCTTCGTCGTTGCCCTGGGCTTCCGGATCGAAGAACTCGCCGGCGGCGGCGAGGGCTTCGGCGGCAGCATCCTGGTCTTCCTGGCGCGACGAGATGTCTTCACCGCGGTTGATACGCTCGGCTTCAGCTTCCGAACGGGCCACGGTGACGCTGACGCTGACTTCGACTTCCGGATGCACGGCGATCGAGATCTTGTGCTGGCCGATGGTCTTGATCGGGGCGTCGAGCAGAACCTGGCTGCGGGCGAAGGTGACGCCATCGGCTTCGAACGACGCGATGATGTCACGCACCGACACCGAGCCGAACAGCTGGCCGGTTTCCGAGGCCTGGCGGATGACGACAACGTTGCGGCCGTCGATCTGCTCGGCAACCTTGGTGGCTTCGCCCTTGGCCTTGATGTTGTTGGCTTCGAGTTCGGCCTTCATGCCGTCGTACTTGGCGCGGTTCACCGCGGTGGCGCGCAGCGCCTTGCCACGCTTAAGCAGGAAGTTACGGGCGTAACCGTCCTTGACGCGGACGACTTCGCCCATCTGGCCGAGCTTGCCAACGCGTTCCAGCAGAATGACTTCCATTTTAGATCTCCTTCGTTTGTCGGTTTGATGTGAGTTGACGTGAAGTTGTTGTCAGGCCGCCGTCTCTGGCGGTCGACGTTCGCCCATTCGCTGGCGAAATCCGAAGAAGGCATCGGCGAGGCCGAGGCAGGCCATCACCAGCATCGGCCAGCCGAGCACCAGCACCATCGCGTAGATGAGGCTGAGCACCAGCGTGCGGCTGCGCATGCCCATGGTCAGCGCATGCAGTGTCGCGAAGCCGGTGAGGGCATAGGCCATCAGCAATGTCGCCGAGACGATCTGCGCGAACATGCCGACGATGCCACCGAGAAAGGTCAGCGCGATCGCGATGCACAGCGCCACCAGCGTCATCGGCGGCAGCGCCAGCGTGCGCAGATCCGGCCACGGCCGCTTCAGCCGGCCGGAAGTCGCGGTGATGCGGCCGGCCAGCCAGAGATTCAGCGTCAGCGTGATGATGGCAACCACCGATGCGGCCGACGGCGCGATCATCGCAATCGCGTTGGCGATATTGTCGGTGTCGCCTTCGGTGCGGCCGGTCATGATGCGTGCGAAGGAGCGCTTGAGCGCGCCGAGGATTGTCTCGCTGTCGGTGCCGAGGGTGAGCAGCGCGGCCATTGTGGTGATCGACGCGAAGACGGCGATCCACAGCAGGATGCGGCCGACGGGATACCACTCGGTCCGTGGCTCCGCATTGCCCATCACGGAGGCCGGGGCTTCGACCACACGGCCGAGCAGTGCGAGATGGCCGAGCCACCAGGCGGGCAGTGCGATGGTGATGGCGAAAATGGCGAGATAGCCCATGCCGAACAGCGCGCCGAGCGACGTTGCAGCAGCAATGCCGCCGATCGTGGCCGTCATCGGTCCCCAGCCAAGGCATGCGACCATCAGCGGGAGCGGGGCGAGATAAAAAAGGAAAATTGAGACCAGCGCGCCCGAAACGATCGAGGCGAACATCACTGCAGAAGCAGCGCCAGCGGCAAGCGCGATCAGGAGACTGGAGATCATCAGCTGTCCCGCCCCCTTTGAGCGGTTAGGAGCGTTTCGCCCCAACCATCGACGACCGGACGACCCGGA
>CALRZK010000383.1:0-4522 GCA_943372615.1 Bradyrhizobium ivorense
AGAGCGAGCGCATCGTGCAGCAGAACATGCGCGGCATCGCGCAAGGCCGCACGGTTCTGATCATTGCGCATCGCCTCTCCACGGTGCGCTTTGCCGATCGCATCATCACGCTGGAACGCGGCCGCCTCGTCGAGGACGGCACCCATGACGAGTTGATCCGCACCGGCGGCCGCTACGCATCCCTCCATCGCATCCAGGCCGGCATCCATGAAGTGGTGTGAGCGCAAGAGCGGAGGCGTCGCATGAGCCTCGAAGCAGCTCCGGCAGCCGCGCCGGAGCCGACCGTTCCGGAAACTCCGCAGCCGAGCTTGCCGCCGCCAAAGATTGTGCGCCGGCGAGAGGAGCTGGAATTTCTGCCAGCGGCGCTGGAGATCATCGAGACACCGGCGTCACCGGTCGGCCGCGCCATTGCCTTTACGATTATCGCCTTCTTTGG
This sequence comes from Bradyrhizobium ivorense, assembly GCA_943372615.1. Classification (GTDB taxonomy): domain Bacteria; phylum Pseudomonadota; class Alphaproteobacteria; order Rhizobiales; family Xanthobacteraceae; genus Tardiphaga; species Tardiphaga ivorense_A. Next base: position 437 of record CALRZK010000383.1, read on the forward strand.
ACTCGCGCTGCTGTGGAGTTGCTTGGGCAAGATCGACATCATCGCCACGGCGCAAGGCAAGATCGTGCCGACCGGCCGCACCAAGACGATCCAGCCGCTGGAGGCGGGCACCGTCACCGCGATCCATGTCCGCGACGGCGACCGCGTGCGCGCCGGCGATGTGCTGATCGAGATCGACCGCACCATCACCACAGCCGAGCGCAACCGCGTCGGCGCCGAATGGATGCGGGCAAAGCTGGATGTGTCCAGGCTCTCGGCGTTGCAATCCGGCCTCGCCACCGCGACGGTCGGCGACTACGTCGTCCCGCCGGGCGTGCCCGAGCATGAAGTGCTGCGCAGTCGCGGTGCGATGCTGGCGCAGGCCGAGCAGCAGGCGGCAAAAATCCTCTCCTTCGATCAGCAGATCGCGCAGAAGGAAGCAGAAGCAAATGGTCTCGCGGCGCTGATCGACAAGATCGAGGCCAGCCTGCCTTTCGTGACTGAGACCGCCGAGGTTCGCGAAAAGCTGTTGAAGCTGGAATTCGGCAACCGTCTGGCCTTCCTGGATTCCCAGCTCAAGCTCAGCGAACAGCGCCACGACATGATCGTGCAGCGCCGCCGCCTCGCCGAGATCGCCGCCGCCAGATCGGCGCTGGAAGCCCAGCGCGAGCAGGCCCGCGCCGAATATGCCCGCAATGTGATGATGGACCTCGCCGACGCCCGGCAGAAGACCGCGCAACTCGGCGAGGACATGATCAAGGCCGAGCGGCGGATGACCGACCAGATGCTGCGCGCGCCGGTGGACGGCACCGTGCAGCAACTCGCGATCCACACCGTGGGTGGTGTGGTCTCACCGGCGCAGCAATTGATGGCCATCGTTCCGGCGGACAGCAAGCTGGAAGCCGAAGCCATGGTCCCGAACAAGGATATCGGCTTTGTTACGCCGGGGCAGTCGGCAGAGATCAAGATCGATACGTTCAACTTCACGAAATACGGCCTGTTGCGCGGCGAGGTGATCAATGTCTCGCAGGATGCGATCACGCGCGAGAAGCCGGTAGACCGTGCCGATCCCGGCAAGACACGCGCCGCGCTCGCGGACAGTAGCGAGCCGCAGGGACAGGAGCTTGTCTATGCGGCACGCGTGTCGCTGGATCGCATGCAGATGCAAGTCGAGGACAAGATCGTCAGCCTCGCTCCGGGCATGGCGGTAACGGTGGAAATAAAAACAGGGCGGCGACGAGTGATAGAGTATTTGTTGTCGCCGCTTCTGAGGTATGGACATGAGGCAGCGAGGGAAAGATGACGTGTTGCCGTTGGTCAAGCTCTGCATCTCACGCGGAATCGGGGCTGCGCCAGCGGTTTTCATAAGTGTGAAGACTGCTAACGGCGACCTGATTGATGAAGTCGTTTTCAACCGACCGACGAGCCTAGAAGACGGCCCTTCATCGCGCACAAAGACTTTGGATGAAGATGCGATTAGTGCGATAACGTCATACATAGAACTGAATCTGGCCGAAACGGTGCAGATTGATCGCTTGGCGGAAGAGAGCCGTATGAGCGAATATCACTTCTTCCGCCGGTTTAAGGCGACATTTGGCACGTCGCCGTACGCGCTGATCACCGCGATACGATTGGTGTGGGCCAAACAGCTCATCATTCAGACAGAGCTGCGAGTGGATGTCGTCGCTGATTACGTTGGAATCCAGAACGTTAGTTATTTCAGACGACAATTTCGCAAAAGGTTCAATCAAACTCCAGCGTACTTCCGTCAGCTGAAAAGAGCTTCAATGAGTTGTCATATTGATCGTTGCTCTTCGCAAAAGAATAGCAGGAATTGAGCTGTTATTCGCTTTGTAGCTGAGTATTTTCTCGTTGTTATGAGATGCGCTCGCAGGGAGTTTTTGCTTTCCACTTTGGTGTCAGATGTCCATCTTTCTCAGGGTGCTTGAGTGAATGTGACGGTAATCATGGCAAATATCGAACTGAGGCGGTTGGCGCGATCTGCGACACTGACGGCAATGCTTTCGTTGTCTCTGATGCAATCGAAAGCGGACGCGGCAGCGTTGAAACATGAGAACGGTTCATTGAACCTGCTCTGGTCTGTTCCTCAATTCAAGATGATCGATGTCATTCGCCATAGAAATGGCGCTGTACCAATTTTAATCGAAGATGCGGTGCAGAAGAAGCTCGCTATCCTGAAAGTATCTGGCGGGGGCAAGCTTGGTCAAAGCGTCGATCTGTCATTGGCGACGCCTGTATCGACGAGCGATTTGAGGATCTCGTCCGCCGCCGGTGATGCCATTTGGATCGCTGGTCGAACGTCTCGACGATCAGAAGGCGTGGCTAGTGCTCTCACCTCGAACGCGTATCTCGCGAAAGTCGATCTTTTAGGGAAGGTGAAATGGGAGAGAGATTTCCCAGGTGAAGGCGAGCGTATGGTTCAGGACGTCGTCGCACTCCCTGATGGCGGTGCCGGCGTTGTTGGCCGCGACGGGCAGAAGATCTGGCTTGCTGTGATTTCAGAGCGCGGTGATCTTCAATGGGACACGACAGTCGGTGTCGCTAGCGTCTCTGCGATCGCCTTTATAAGCGGAGCCATATGGATTTCTGGATTAGATCGCGCGTCTTCTGCGTCGGAGCAATATGAAGTCGCCGTCTGGAAATACACTGTGGATGGAAAGTTGATAGGGCGGGTCGTTGTTGAGGACAAATTGCTCGAAAAACCGATGCCGTACTGGTCGCTCCGATTTATTGTTGATGCCTCGTTCCAGAACCTTTATCTGCTTTCCGCTTGGACGTCCTCCAAACTCATGCCGATCAATGCTGTCAGGATGGATGGGACGGCAAGCGTCATCTGGGCGCGAAAATTGGAAGGTTCGATCTTAGAAGCTCGAGGGCGGCAGGGCCTATGCTGGTTCGATGCCGCCTTGATGCAGTCGGGTGACCTCGCTGTTTCGTGCCCGACGAACTCTTCCACGGAATTCTTCAGACTGAGCGCGGCGACAGGCGCAATTTTCACAATGACTGCAACGTCGTCTTCCAAGGAAAGTTGCGTGGGTGACGATGGATGGGTTCAGTTCCTAATTCCACGCGTCGCTGACGATCTCTGGACGTTCGGCTTCGGTCGCGGGTGCAGCTGGCTCGGTCAAACCAATCTGAATCCAACGATAGGACGATCGCTCAGAGAGAATAGCAGGAATTGAGCTGTCCAGAAGGCGGCTATGGGGAGATAATTCAGTTGATGCTGGACTAAATAGTTGAGGCCTTGGAATGGAAGATTCCGGGTGAGAAACTATGTATTTCCAGCTGATCCTTTGCGTCGATCGAATGGGCGCAATCGCTCCTTAGGTTTGGCGAAATCTAAATCTTGGACGACATTTTCTGCGAGGAGATAGAGCAAGGTGTACGGGAAAACTATTGCAGCGATCCTGATAACCCTCGTTTCCTCGGCGGAAGCGTCTGCTGAACCGCTGTCACTAGACGCAGTTGTCGACTTAGGGAGTATCGCTAAAAAGATATCGAGTATAAGTTGGTGTTCAGATGACGAGGTTGCATTTGTCGGCGGCGTTTCTTCGAATGTTCCGCAAGGAGCGCCTTCTAGGTCCGCTCGCCGCGCAGTAATACTTTCACTAAAAAATAGCCGAGCCTACTCGATCGCTGAGTATAGCGATGCGTCTATTCGTTTAGATTGTGTTCTTGGTGGGAGCTTTGTCTATGTCTCGGGATCGGCAAACGTAGGTTATCGATCTGCAGGGGGTGGTGAGCCTGTCACTAAGTCATTCAATCATCTTCTTGAAGTTCTGCCTGTAGAAGCCAAAAGGACGCCCGCGCAGATCAACCTGCTCTGGGATGTCGAAGCGTTGAGCGGTCCAGTTCATACCGATGTGAACGGGAATATATTTGCTCGTAAAAGTCCCGTACGTAGCTCTATGGCCGAGATGCTGCCATCGCGCATGGTGGGCCGTAAGAGTGCTGGGATTCGAGGTGAGGGAATAAGCTACACTGCTCGACTTGATAACATTAGTGTGACGTCGTTCTCTTCGGATCAGCGCAAGCTTGGTCGAGCTGCGGTTCCTATTGAAGTGTATGGGATCAACACACCGGAGA
>CALRZK010000384.1:0-4503 GCA_943372615.1 Bradyrhizobium ivorense
ACTTCACATCCTATGCGCAATGCATGGCCACGGTGAGCGGCCAGCGCGGCGACTGCATGCGCAATCCCTTTATCGCCTACGGCGAACAGCGCCAGCCGCGCCGCAAGGGCCAGCGATATCGCGATCAGCAGAGCGACTGGAACAACGGCTGGAATCAGCGCTGGTAGGCGATAGAGCCTTAGGCTTTTCGCCAATACGCCCATGCGGCGATGGCGATGGGTAAGCCTACGCCGAACCACGAGAAGTAGCGCCCGAGATCGCCGGCGAGCAGCGCGGACAGCAGGCCCGCCAAAGAGAGCACGCCGATCAAGATCGGCGCGCCGAAAACGCGGAGCCATTGCGGATGCTGCGATGGCACAGGCTTGTTCATGATGAAGCCCGCGCCATCTCTGGAGCATCGCGCACGACACGCACAGGCCGCCGCTGTTTGCGACGACGCGCGATATAGAGATAAAGGCCGCTGCCGAGCACGATGATCGTGAACACGGTCAGCAACGCCCAGATGATCTTGAGCGGCATGCCGCCATAGTCACCGAAATGCAATGGCTGCGAGACCAGCACCGCCTTCAGATAAATCGGAAGATCGCTGGTGCTGGAAATCACTCCCGTTTCGCCATCGAGCAGAACCGGCTTCACCAGGCGCGACGTCAAAGGCGTATCGCCGCGCAGAAAGACTGCGAAGTGGTGCGTCGAGGTGAACGGCGTGCCCGGAAAAGCGATGAATGCGGGCTCCATGCCAGGCGCCGCTGTCATGGCATTGCCGAGTACGGTGTCAAGCGACGCCAGGTTCGTGGGTGTCGGTTGGCCGGCATAGGGCGCAGCAATAGCCGTCAGCTCATTTCGTTGCCAGACACCGAGCAGGAGCTCGGCATAAGCATTAAGAACGCCGGTACCGCCCACCACCAGCGCCCAGACGACAGTCACGACGCCAAGTAAATTGTGCCAGTCGAGCCACCAGACCCGGCGCGACTTCTGCTTGCGGATCGCCGCGAAATCGAGCCGCCGCGTGAACGGCCAATACAGCACCACGCCGGACACGATGGCGATCATGAAGACGAAGCCCATCAGCCCCATAAACCATTTGCCGGGCAAGCCGAGATACATATCCGTATGCAACCGCAGCATCACCAGCATCGGCCCGGTGCCGAGCAGGCCCACGGGCTTGGCCGTATAGGCATCAAGCGCCTTCACCACCGTGGTCTGCGGATCCGACGTCACGGACTTGTTGGTGAAGGTCGAGACCATCCAGGGCTCGTCCTTGTCCCACCCCATATAGAGCATGACATTGCCGGGGTGATCGGCGAGCGCGGCCTTGCTGATTTCATCGAGGCTGAGCTTTGATGCGCCGGCCGGACGCGTGTCGGCCTTCGGCGAGTAGCCGAGCACATCGTCGATCTCATGATGAAAGATCAGCGGCAGGCCGGTCAGGCACAGCAGCAGCAGGAACACCGTGGAAATGAGACTGGTCCAGGTGTGGATCACCGACCAGATGCGGGCCGTTCGTGCTTGCACCGGATCGCTCCTTCAAAAACCGCAAATGCAAATGTCGTCTCCGGCAACCGGAGACGACATAAACCAGATTGACCGACAACGACCGCGGGACAGTCCGTGGCGAAACGTCCCGCCGTCAATGTCAGGTCAGCTTACCACTTGTAGCCGATGCTGCCGACGATGCGGCGCCGATCGCCGTAGAAGCAGGCATTGGCGCTGGAGCAGCTGGCAACGTAAATCTCATCGGTGACATTGTTAGCATTCACCGCAAAGCGCCAGTTCTGCCAATCATAGTGGACGGAAACATCCGTCAGTACACGCGATGGCACGATCAACGTATTGGCCTGATCAGCGAACGACGCTCCGACGTACCGCACGCCCCCGCCGAAGCCGAAGCCGCGCAGAATGCCATCCTGGAACGTATAGTCGGCCCAACCTGACGCCATCTGGCGCGGCGTGCCGACCGGCACTGTTCCAACGACAGCCGGATCGCCGTCCTTGCTCACGAAAAGATTGTAATTCGTGAACGATCCGACGACCTTAAAGCCGGGCGCGAGATTGGCGACTGCCTCAAGTTCGATACCGCGAGACGTCTGCTCGCCATTCTGTATCGACAGAAGCGGATTCAACGGATTGCTTGTCAGGACGTTCTGACGCTTGAGATCAAACAACGCCACGCCGAAGTGGCCGTTGAAACCCACGGGCTGGAACTTGACGCCGACTTCGGTCTGCTGACCTGTCTCAGGAAGCTGAAGCGTGGCCGCTGCCCCCACTCCATTGATGCCAACAATCGGATTATAGCTCGTTGCGTAGGACACGTACGGCGCCACGCCACTGTCGAAATTGTAAATCAGACCCGCGCGACCACTGAACTTGCTGTCGTCACGGTTCTGGCTCGGACCCGCATGATTGTCGTTGTCGGTGCTCACCCAATCATTACGACCACTCAACACCAGCGTGAACCGATCGAGCTTGATCTGGTCTTGCAGATAGACGCCAACTTGCTTCTGCGTCAGCGTCAAGTCCTTGAACGGTCCCACGGCTTCCGGCGTCATCGACGTATAAACCGGGTTGATCAGATTAATAGGTGCACCGATGTCGAATTTCTGAAGATCGTCGATGCTGTAATATTTCAGATCAACGCCAAACAGAACGGTGTGATGGAATGCGCCGGTGTTGAACCGATACTCGAGCTGATTATCCATCGTAGCCTGATCGGCAACGTCCTTCGCGAGGAAGTTAAACCGGGTCAAATTTGCCGCCGCGGCGGTAGTCGCATAACCAAAGCCATAATTCGTTGCGAATTTGACATCGACATGCGCATAGCGGGCGTTCTGACGGAAAGTCACGCTGTCCGAGATACTCTTCTCGAACTGATAGCCAATTGAGGCTTGATACCGGTTCCAGGTATCCATATTCGGCTCGCTCGTGAACGTATTCGTTCCGATACGTCCAAAAGGCGCATCGACCACCGTGCCGACATAAGGCAGGAAGTTCTGGCCGCGAGTGTTGTTGTTGGAGACCTGCGCATACAGCGTAAAGCTCGTATCCGCATCGGGGCGCCAAGTCAGCGATGGAGCGAGAAAGTAATTGTTGTCCTGCGTATAGGCCGTCTGGGTATCACCGCCCTGAACGCGGCCAACGAGACGCGTCGATAGCCAGCCGTTTTCAGGCGAGATCGCGACAGGCCCACCAATGTCGAAACCGACGTAGCGATTTCCGTAGTTATCGACGCCAGCCTCGATATAGCGAATAGGCTCGGCCGGCGGCATCTTGCTTACCGCGTTGACGATGCCGCTGGGTCCAGAGCCACCATAAAGAATGGCAGAAGGACCTCGGAGCACCTCTACGCGTTCCAGATTAAAGGGTTGGAGCTTCCAGGTCGCATAGGCTGTCGAAAACAGCTGCATACCGTCGAGGAAAAGTGAGCTTTCGTCCGCCTTAAAGCCCCGGATCATAAACCAATCCGTGCGAACGTCGTTGCCGAAACTACCTGCGAAAACACCTGGCGCATAATTCATGATCTGCGCGAACTGACTTGGTTGCTGATCCCGAATTTGTTCCGCACCGATCACCGTAATCGACTGCGGGGTCTCGTTGATTGCCGTATTTGTCTTGGTGCCAGTCGATGACCGGTTGGCGACATAGCCCTGGATCGGGCCGCGCGGGCTTTCCACAAAGACATTGCTACGCGGAGGCTGGGCGACAGGTCGCGGAGCGACAGCGGTGCGGGCAGCACGCGGCGTGCGCTGGGTGGTTGCTGCGCGGCGGCGCTGAGCCGGCTGGTTAACCACCACCGGCGGCAGGTTCTGCGCGCCGCTCTGCGCGGTGCTGGACTGCGCCGACGCAGAATCAAGCGACACGATGCTGAGCACGCCGACGGACGACAACAACGCGAGACGCGACAAACTGATAATGTTCAAGATGAGCCCCCAACGATCCATATCGACCGCCGAGGTCGAGGATCCGCTAAATTTCAAGCAGTGGGGTTATGCGGCTGTGCGCGCAGAGGCCAATAGAACCGTTCCAAAACTGTAACAATCGGGCCGGCTGTGGCGAAAGCGCCGCACTATGTGTATGGAGGTGTCCGTTTCAGGACCATTGTTCAGAACTGATATAGCGATCCCGTCGACGCATCGAGCGCCGACGGTGTCATCGATATGGTGTCACTTATGCCGCGCGAACCGACCGGAGGAAGTTACCGACTTCCTGCTTGAGGCGCGTGCTTTCGCTCGACAGCGATTGAGCGGCCGTGAGCACGTGGGACGAAGCGGAACCTGCTTCTTCCACGCCACGCTGGACGTCGGTGATGTTTGCACTCACCTGCATCGTACCTTCAGCTGCCTGCTGGACGTTGCGCGAGATCTCCTGGGTCGTCGCGCCCTGTTCCTCGACAGCAGCTGCAATGACCGAGGCAATCTCGGACATCTGGCCGATGGTGGTCGAAATCTCCCGGATGGCAGACACCGAGTCTTCGGTCGCTTTCTGGATACCCGACACCTGAAGGCTGAT
>CALRZK010000385.1:0-4501 GCA_943372615.1 Bradyrhizobium ivorense
AGAGGCGATGGGTTTCGCTGCGCTCTACCCATCCTACGACCTGAACGCCTCTTTCAGCAGCGTATAGGACCGCTTCCGCGTCTCATGATCATACATCGGGGTGACCACCATCAGTTCGTCCGGCTGGCATTGCGCGATCAATGGCTGCAGCTTTTCCTTCACCGTTGCCGGACTGCCCACGAACAGCCGCGAACGATTGCGCGAAACCTTCATCTTCTCGGCATCGCTATAGGGATAGGCCAGCGCTTCCTCCACGCTTGGCAGCGGCGCATATTCGCCGCGGTCGCGGCGCAGGCGGTTGAGATCCGCGGATGACGCCAGCCGCTCGGCTTCTTCGTCTGTCTCGGCACATATCACCGCGGCGGCGAGAATCGCCTGCGGCGCCTGCAGCCAGGACGACGACTTGAATCGTGCCCGGTAATGCACCATCGCGTCAGCCGCATCGTGGGACGCAAAATGATGAGCAAAGGCGAAACCCATCCCGACCTGCGCCGCGAGGTCAGAGCTGAAATCGCTGGAGCCGAGCAGCCAGATCGGCGGTAGCGACACGTCATTCGGCATGGCGACGACATTGTTATAGGGATGATTTTCGGGGAAACGCCGCGTCTCCCACAGAAGCAATTCGCTCAGCCGCTCGAGAAAATCGTCGCCCTCGCGGCCGGCGAGGCGATTGCGCAGCGCATAGGCTGTTGCCCCATCGGTGCCCGGCGCACGGCCAAGACCGAGATCGATGCGGCCGGGAAACAGCGCCTCCAGCATCTTGAAGCGCTCGGCCACCATCAGCGGCGCATGGTTCGGCAGCATCACGCCGCCGGAGCCGACGCGCATCCGCGACGTCGCTGCCGCGATCTGGCCGATCATGATTTCCGGCGCGGGGCTCGCGACAGATGCCAGATTGTGGTGCTCGGCCAGCCAGTAACGGACATAGCCGAGGCCATCCGCATGCTTGGCAAGGTCGATGCTGTTGCGCAGCGCTTGCGACGGCGGCGTGCCTGTGGTGACGACCGAGAGGTCGAGAATGGAGAGCGGGATCATACCGTCAGGCTAATGCGTCCGGATGGGACAGCAAGCGTGGCAATCGGGCTTGAACACACCGGCATGAATGGGCAGGCATCACAGGCTTTTTGTATATCGAACTTATTGCCCACTATAACAGCTAAACATGGTCGCCACTCATTTCCGATGATTACGTTATTATTTCAATATATTATAAGAAATTTTGGCTTCCACGACCGCAACAATCAGCTTGCCCACTGACCTTTCGGATGGCTACAAAATCCCGTCCACGACTGAGATAATGGGCTATTTCCCACCCTATATGGCCTTTGGATGGGCTATTTTATTCCGGCACATCAGCATATTTTGTGCAGTGCAGCCAAACAGCCTGTGACGATCCAACAAACGGTGCCGCCAGTCGCGGCGGTGGAGTTCGAGATGACCGAGACGACCCCGGCCACCCCCAACCTTCCGAACATTTCCTTCGAGTTCTTCCCGCCGAAGACCGAAGAGATGGACCGCACCTTGTGGGACACCATCGAACGGCTGGCCCCCCTCTCCCCCTCCTTCGTCTCGGTGACCTATGGCGCCGGCGGCTCGACCCGCGAGCGCACCCACGCCACCATCGTCCGCCTGCTGAAGGAAACGAACCTGACGCCGGCCGCGCATCTGACCTGCGTGGGGGCGCCGAAAAGCGAAATCGACGATGTCGTGTCCCGCTATCACGAGGCCGGCGTCCGCCACATCGTGGCGCTGCGCGGCGACCCGACCACGGGCATCGGCACGGAATATATCCCGCATCCGGACGGTTACAAGACCTCGGCGGATCTCGTCGCCAATATCCGCAAGCGCTATTCCGACATCGACGTGACCGTCTCCGCCTATCCCGAGAAGCACCCAGAAAGCGCCGACTTCGACGCCGATATCGATGTGCTGAAGGCCAAGGTCGATGCCGGCGCGACGCGCGCCATCACCCAGGTGTTCTTCGATAACGACCTGTACTTCCGCTATCTCGACAAAGTGCGCGCCCGCGGCATCGATATTCCGGTGCTGCCCGGCATCATGCCGATGCACAATTTCAAGCAGGCCCGCAATTTCGTCACCCGCGCCGGCACCACCGTGCCGAACTGGCTGGCGGAAAAATTCGACGGCCTCGACGACGATGCCGAGACCCGCAAGCTGGTTGCGGCCACCGTGGTTGCAGGCCAGGTGCAGAAGCTCGCCAAGGCAGGCGTCAACGACTTCCACTTTTACACCATGAACCGTGCCGATCTGGTCTTCGCGATCAGTCATCTCCTGGGCTTCCGCCCCAATGGCGCGCGCAAGGCTGCTTAATATGACAGTGCCAGTTTCCGCCAAGCGTACCGCCCTTCTCAAGGCCGCCTCCGAGCGCATTCTCGTGCTCGACGGCGCCATGGGCACCGTCATTCAGGGCCTGATGTTCGATGAAGCCGCGTTCCGCAGCGAACGCTTCAAGGATTTTCATCGCGACGTCAAAGGCAATAATGACCTGCTGATCCTCACCCAGCCGCAGGCCATCGAGGACATCCACGCCGACTATCTGCGCGCCGGCGCCGACATCGTCGCCACCAACACCTTCTCTTCGACCTCCATCGCGCAGGCCGATTACGACATGGCCGATCTCGCTTACGAGATGAGCCGCGACGGCGCGCGCCTGGCGAAGAACGCCGCCATCAAGGTGGAAGCCGAAGACGGCCGCCCGCGTTTTGTCGCCGGCGCCATCGGCCCGACCAACCGCACCGCCTCGATCTCGCCGGATGTCGCCAATCCCGGCTATCGCGCGGTGACTTTCGACGACCTGCGCATCGCCTATAGCGAGCAGATCAACGGCCTGCTCGACGGCGGCGCCGACCTGCTGCTGGTCGAGACTATTTTCGACACGCTGAACGCCAAGGCCGCGCTCTATGCCATCGCGGAAATCTGCGAGGCGCGCGGCATCGACGTGCCGATCATGATTTCCGGCACCATCACCGACAAATCCGGCCGATTGCTCTCCGGCCAGATGCCGGAAGCGTTCTGGAATTCGGTGAAGCATGCGCGGCCGGCCACCATCGGCTTCAACTGCGCGCTTGGCGCCAAGGACCTGCGCGCGCATATCGCCGATATCGGCCGTGTCGCCGACACGCTGGTCTGCGCCTATCCGAATGCCGGCCTGCCCAATGAATTCGGCCAGTATGACGAGAGCCCGGAATTCATGGCCGGTCTGGTCGGCGAATTCGCTGCCAGCGGGCTCGTCAATATCGTCGGCGGCTGCTGCGGTACCACGCCGGCGCATATCGCGGCCATCGCCAAGGCTGTCGCCCCGCACAAGCCGCGTGCCGTCCCCGAGATCGCGCCGCTGCTGCGCCTGTCCGGCCTCGAGCCGTTCGAACTGGCGGCATCGATTCCGTTCGTCAATGTGGGCGAGCGCACCAATGTCACAGGCTCCGCCAAATTCCGCCGGCTGATCACCGAAGGCGACTATGCCTCGGCGCTGCAGGTGGCGCGCGATCAGGTCGAGAACGGCGCGCAGGTCATCGACGTCAATATGGACGAAGGCCTGCTCGACTCCGAGAAGGCGATGGTCGAGTTCTTGAATCTCGTCGCCTCCGAACCCGACATCGCGCGGGTTCCGGTAATGGTAGACTCGTCAAAATTCAACGTGATCGAGGCCGGCCTGAAATGCGTGCAGGGCAAGCCGATCGTCAATTCGATCTCCATGAAGGAAGGCGTCGAAAAATTCATCCATGAGGCGAAGATCGCGCAGCGCCATGGCGCCGCGGTTGTGGTCATGGCCTTCGACGAGGTCGGCCAGGCCGACACCTATGAGCGCAAGATCGAGATCTGCAAGCGCGCTTACGACATCCTGGTCAGCGAGCTGGATTTCCCGCCGGAAGACATCATCTTCGATCCCAATGTGTTCGCCATCGCGACGGGCCTGGAAGAGCATAATAATTACGGTGTCGATTTCATCGAGGCGACGCGCTGGATCCGCCAGAACCTGCCGCACGCGCATATTTCCGGCGGCGTTTCCAACCTCTCCTTCTCGTTCCGCGGCAACGAGCCGGTGCGCGAGGCCATGCATTCGGTGTTCCTGTATCACGCCATCAAGGCCGGCATGGACATGGGCATCGTCAATGCCGGACAGATGATCGTCTATGACGACATTGATCCCGAGCTGCGCCAGGTCTGCGAGGACACCATCCTCAACCGCGATCCCGGCGCCGGCGAACGGCTGCTGGAGTTGGCCGAGAAATTCCGCGGCCAGACCAAGCAGGCCAAGGAGCAGGATCTGTCCTGGCGCGAATGGCCGGTCGAGAAGCGGCTCAGCCACGCCCTCGTCCACGGCATCACGCAATATATCGACGAGGACACCGAAGCTGCGCGCCTCACCGTTGCGCGCCCGCTGCATGTCATCGAAGGTCCGTTGATGGATGGCATGAATGTCGTCGGCGACCTCTTTGGCGACGGAAAAATGTTCCTGCCGCAGGTGGTGAAATCCGCC
>CALRZK010000386.1:0-4493 GCA_943372615.1 Bradyrhizobium ivorense
AGGACGGACTTTCAGCCCGCGAGATCGGCGAGGTTCTCGGCCTGGACGCTGGCTATCTCAGCCGCATCCTGAAGGGCTTCAACGAAAAGGCCCTGATCTCACGAAAACCCTCGGCCGAAGATCGCCGCCTTCACCAACTGAGCCTGACAGCCAAAGGCCGCCTCGCCTTTGGCCGGCTCAATCGCGGATCGCATGATCATGTGGAAGCGATGCTGGATGGGCTCGGCGCCAACGCCCCGCGCGTCGTGCAGGCGATGACGACCATCGAGAAACTGCTCAGCACGGATGACACCCCCGCGCCCATCGCGACACTGCGCGGTCCGCGGCCCGGCGATATGGGCTGGGTCGTGCAGAGCCATGGCACCCTCTATGCGTCGGAATACGGTTTTGACGCCTCGTTCGAAGGCCTCGTGGCGGACATCGTCGCCAAATATCTCGCAGGCTTCGATCCGTCGCGCGAGCGTTGCTGGATCGCCGACATGGATGGCCAGCAGGTGGGATCGATCTTCCTCGTAAAGGGATCAGACGACGTCGCGAAAATCCGGTTGTTGCTGATTGATCCCGCCGGCCGCGGCCAGGGTCTCGGGCATCGGCTGGTGATTGAAGCCATCACCTTCGCGCGGCAATGCGGCTATCGAAAAATCACGCTGTGGACGCAGAGCAATCTGCTGGCTGCGCGAAAGATTTATGAGCGTGCGGGGTTCAAGCTCACAGCCAGCGAGCCGCGTCGCAGCTTTGGGCAGAATCTGGTGGGCGAGACGTGGGAGCTCGACTTGTGATCGAGAAACTAGCTTGTCGTCGCCCGGCTTGACCGGGCGATCCAGTACACGCCGGCCTCCGAGTTCGAGCACAGACGCCTGTGTCTACTGGATCCCCGCTTTCGCGGGGATGACAGACGGAGCTCCTAAGCCGACGCGCCCTTGGCTTTCGGTCGTCGCAGATGCTCATCCAGACGCGGCATGATCTCGACGAAATTGCACGGTCGCGTGCGGTAATCGAGCTGCGCATTGAGGATGCCATCCCAGCCGTCACGGCACGCCCCGGGCGAACCCGGCAGGCAGAAGATGAACGTCGCGCCTGCCGTGCCTGCCGTTGCACGGCTCTGGATCGTCGAGGCACCGATCTTGGCGTGGCTCAGCATGTGGAAGGCGATGGAGAAACCATCCATCCGCTTTTCAAACAGTGGCTCGATCGCTTCTGGCGTCACATCACGGCCGGTGAAGCCCGTTCCGCCCGTGGTGATGATCGCATCGACGCCCGGATCGGCGATCCATGATCGCACCACCGCGCGGATGGCTTCAACATCATCGGTGACGATCTCGCGCTTCGCCAGGACGTGCCCGGCAGAGGTCAGCCGATCCGCCAGCGTGCTGCCCGACTTGTCGTCCTCCAGCTTGCGCGTGTCGGAGATCGTCAGCACAGCAATGTTGAGCGGGACAAAAGCCTTGGCTTCATCGATGGACATGAAAGCAACTCCAGTTTCGTATCGTCCATGCGAGAAGCACCGGGCCGGCGCTTCCTGCATTGACCTGGATCGGATCAGGCCAAATTACAGCTGACCCGACCCGAACGTATTGCAGGCCTGGATCGTCCCCTGCTGATAGCCGACCATGAACCAGCGCTTGCGCTGGGCAGCCGATCCGTGCGTGAACGAGTCCGGCACCACGCGGCCCGTGGCCTGGCGTTGCAGCGTGTCGTCACCGATGGCGGATGCCGTTTGCAGCGCCGCATCGATATCACCCGCTTCGAGGAAGCCGGGACGCTTCTTCTCTTCGCGATTCACCCAGACGCCGGAGAGACAATCTGCCTGCAGCTCGACGCGCACTTGCAGATTATTCGCTTCGGCCTTGCTGCTCGCCCGCTCCTGCGCCTGCGTCACCTTGGGAATGATGCCGAGCAGGTTCTGGACGTGATGGCCGGCTTCATGCGCGATGATATAGGCCGTGGTGAACTTGCACGCATTGCCCGAGCAACCGCGGAATTTGGTTTCGACCTGACGGAAGAAGCTGGTGTCGAGATAGATCTTCCTGTCTGGCGGGCAGTAGAACGGCCCCATCGCCGACTGCGCCTGGCCGCAACGACCGCCATTGGTGGCATTACGAAACAGGACGATCTGCGGACCGGTATATCTCTGGCCGCTCTCGCGAAAGATCTCCGTCCAGCGATCGTCGATCTCACCGAGGATGCCGGAGATCATGCTGCCGACTTCGTCACTCGGCGCGCCGGATTTCGGAGGCGATGATCGACGATCGGTCTGATAGGTCGGCGCCTGCCCGCCGCCCGTGAAGATTTCCGCACCTGATATCAGCAAGCGTGGATCGATGCCGAGCGCCCAGCCGACAAGACCCAGCACCAGCACCGTGCCGATGCCGAGACCGCCGCCACCGCCGGGAATGCCGAAGCCGCCACCGCCGCCGTAACCACCGCCACTGTCGTCGCGACGGTCATCGATATTATCGCTGCGGCGGAAGTCATCATAACGCATCGGGCAATTCCTTCATTTCAATTCGCAGCGTTTGAACCAATTGCGAGATATCGGCCGAACATAACGCGCAAACAACGCAATCTTTCCATTGCGTTAAACATAAGCATTAGCCTGCCCGGCAAAACTTGCCTAGCGCGATTCCATTACCAGTTAAGTCGATTTTTACTTTGCCCGTTCACTATAACCATCAGTCGGTTGTTTAGTCCCGCGTCGCCGACAGCGTCGCCTGAGTCAGAGTAAGTGAGTCATGGTTGGTTCGCGTAGCGGGGCGTCCTTGAGGACGTCCCGCACACAACTAGAGCCCGTCCTCGAGCATCGTATCGTCGTTGGCGATTGCGTCGCCGAGATGTCGAAACTGCCGGCTGGTTCGGTCGATCTGGTGTTTGCAGATCCGCCTTACAACCTGCAACTGAAGGGCGACTTGAAGCGCCCTGACGATTCCCATGTGGATGCCGTTACCGATGACTGGGACAAGTTCTCGTCATTCGCGGCCTATGACGACTTCACGCGCGCCTGGCTGCTTGCCGCGCGGCGCGCCATGAAGCCGTCCGCCACTCTGTGGGTGATCGGCTCCTATCACAATATTTTCCGCGTTGGCGCGATCATGCAGGACCTCGGCTTCTGGGTCCTCAACGATATCGTCTGGCGCAAATCGAATCCGATGCCGAATTTCCGCGGCCGTCGGTTCACCAATGCGCATGAGACCATGATCTGGGCCGCGCGCGACGAAAAAGCGAAGGGTTACACCTTCAATTATGAAGCGCTGAAGGCCGCCAATGACGACGTGCAGGCACGTTCGGACTGGCTGATCCCGCTCTGCACCGGCGACGAGCGCCTGAAGGGCGACGACGGCAAGAAAGTGCATCCGACGCAGAAGCCGGAAGGCCTGCTCGCCCGCGTGCTCCTGTCATCGTCGAAGCCCGGCGATCTGGTGATTGATCCATTCAACGGCACCGGCACCACCGGCGCCGTCGCCAAGCGCCTTGGCCGCTCCTATATCGGCTTCGAGCGCGACCGCGAATATGCCAAGGCCGCCGAGGCCCGCATCGCCGCCATCACGCCGCTGCCGGAAGCCACGCTGGCCCCGTTCATGACGGCGCGCAGCGCTCCGCGTGTTGCCTTTGCCGAACTGGTCGAGCGCGGCCTGATCTCGCCCGGCACCAAGCTGGTCGATGCCAAGAAGCGTCACGGCGCTCTGGTTCGTGCGGATGGCGCCATCATGTTTGGCGACAAGGTCGGCTCGATCCATCGCATGGGCGCCATGGCGCAAGGTGCTGCGGCCTGTAACGGGTGGACCTTCTGGCATGTGGAGACGAAGAAGGGTCTGCGCCTGATCGACGAACTCCGCGCGGAAATCCGCAGCGAGATGGGCGCAAGCTGAGATTCTCACACAACGATGTGACGAAAAGCCGGGCCATTGTGCCCGGCTTTTTCTATTCAGCACATCCTCATCGATTCATCATCGCGGACAAATTTGCCGGCAAAGCTTGCCGACCGGCAATGACGCACGACTATGCTACGGGCTCAAGCTCTTCATATGTCTGCATATTTCCAATGGCGCGGATCTTGCGTTGTGATCCACAAAGATCACCCGCCAAGGAATTCAGATGTCCATCATCGACAGCATGCAATCCTTCATCCTGCCGAAACAAGCGCTGGCCAAAACCTCGTCAACGGCTGCTCCGACCAAGCAGGCCGAACAGACCGCCGAGGAGAAATTTCTCGATTACGCCAAGAAGTCGCCGGCAGAGAAAATCCGAGACGCGCTGCTGAAAAGCGTCGGCGTGACTGAAGAAGAACTGAAAAACATGACGCCGGAGCAGCGCAAGGAGGTCGAGCAGAAGATCGCCGACAAGATCAAGGAAGCGATGCAGAAGCAGACCGAGAAGGGCGAGAGCCCGAAGGGATTCTTCACCGACATCAAGGCCTGATGCGCTGGAATCTGTAGGGTGGGCAAAGCGCAGCGTGCCCACCTTTGAGTGCACGGCTGGTGAAGGTGGGCACGCTA
>CALRZK010000387.1:0-4485 GCA_943372615.1 Bradyrhizobium ivorense
GTATCGATCTCGGCCTTCTCCATTTCACGCGTCTGCTTGAGCAATGTCTTTGCCAGAGATGCCTGATCGACGCCGGCCACCGAGCCGCCGCTCACCTGCGAGGACACGATCAGCAGCGGTTGCTCGCCTTTGGGATCGACGCTCTTCTCGCCTACAGTCATCGCCACACCCGTGCCGCCCATCGTATCGAGCACGCGGAACGGTGCCGACGGCGCGACCTTGAACGGCAGGCTCGCCAGCTTGTCGGCTTCTGACGGCGGTGCGCCGAGCGAGACCGTCTTCAGCATCGCCTTGATGGCGGCATCGTCGAGTTTCGCGGTGGGCATCGCCTGCACCGTGATCATCACCGTGCGGCTGCCCTGGGCCAGCGCGACCCATTTGGCCAGCTTGGTGCCGGCTGCGGTCTGCGTGCCGCTGGCGAGGAAGGCCTCGCCGGATGCGGTCGGCACCTTGTCGAGTGTCGCGACCTCGATGCCCTTCGACTTGAACCCGGCGCGCACGGTGTCGATGCTGCCGAATAGTGCGGATAGTTGCGGCCAGGCTTCCGGCGGCAATTCGGCGATCAGGATGCTGGATTTCGTCTTCTCGTCCGCGAAGCCAGAAAAATCTTTGGCGGGTGTGAAGCCGGCGGGCGGCGTGATGGTCACCGTGGTGCCGGTCACGCGCTGTGGGCTTTGTGCCGAGGCACTGAGCGGAATCAATCCGCCAACCACGAGACAAGAGAGAACTACGACAGTTCGGCGGATGGCATTTGCGCTCATCATTTGTCCTTCGTTTCAAACGTCAGTGCGTGGTTGTCGCCCTGACGGCCGATGCGGTTCTGTCTTCATACAAAAAAGCCTGCCGTCATTTGATGACGACAGGCTCTTTTACTCTACGCTTACGCAACTCTACTGAAACGCAACGCTACTGAACTCAAGAGATCAGCGACGCGATACGCGAATGCTTACATGACTTCGGCAACGACCTTGCCGACACCACGACCCGTCAGGCCGATGGCGCTGGCTGCGCCCTTGGAGAGGTCGAGCACGCGGCCGCGGATGAACGGGCCACGATCATTGACGGTGACGACCACGCTGCGTCCGCCATGGGTCACGCGCAGCTTGGTGCCGAACGGCAGCGAACGATGCGCAGCGGTCATGGCATTCTGATTGAAGCGAGCGCCCGAAGCGGTCTTGTTGCCGGCTTCATTGCCATAATAGGACGCGACGCCCGAGAAGCTGCGGCCGCCGGTGCGGGCGGGCGCCAGGGGAGCGGCGGCTTCCGGCATGAACGGGCCGATCGACGCATTGGCTTCGAAGGGATTGGTGTCCGCAGCCTTCTTGGCGGCGTGGTGATGGTGATGCTTGTGGTGATGGCGGTGCTTGGACTTGGCCGAAGCTTCCGAAACCGTTCCCCCAAGAGCGACGCTCGCAGCAATCAGAGCGATCGCGATACGCGGCTGGGCAACAAGACCTAGCGCCGACTTTCCGTAACGCAGCATATATCGTAGTCCCTCAGACAGTATTGCCACAACTGTGGCAAGTGGACCCCCGTCCCAATTCAACTGAGGATGCGTTTGACGACGTATTGAGGCGTAAAATAGGCAGCCAATTCGTTCCATTGCATGTTGAAATATCTTGTGATGGAACGCGATATAGCCATTAAGGCGCTTTAACTAATTTTTAACTACGCTGATTACGATCAATTACTTGTCTATACTGTATATCGAAGTGATAGCTTTGCGACAAAAGCATTCGTTAAGTAATCGTCAACGGGCTGTCACACAGCGATCCGCTTCGACGCCGCGTCGCTCCGCTTTATTGCGGATAGGGATGTCCTGCCGCTCTCTGCGGTGTTGTGCGGTCAGCGTGTTCCCCAGCGCGCTTGAATGATATCGCGGGTGATATTACTTTGCGCTATGATCGTCGCGGACACGAATGTCATCCTGCGTGGCGTGCGCTCGCATACCGGGGCGTCGGGGTTCGTTTTGAAGGGAATGATACGCGGCGATATCGCGTTCGCGGCGTCGCCTGCGGTGATTTTCGAATATGAGGATGTTTTGAAGCGGGGAGGTGTGCTGGGCGTGCCGCCGGTCGCGAGCCATCAGCAGATCGATATGATTCTCGATGCGCTATGCGCGCAGGCCATTGAGGTCCTTCCGTATTTTCGCTTCAGGCCGTTTCTCGTTGACCCCCGAGATGATCTTTTTATCGAATGCGCGCTTGCCGCGAATGCGAAGCTGATCGTGACGGACGACAGGCATTTCCGGAATCCGGCCGTTGCTGCCTTTGGCCTGCGGGCTGTGACGGCAAAGGAATACGTCCGGGAGATGCGACACGAAAGGACATCGATATGAGCCAGTTTCCCCTCCGGCTTCCCGATTACGTCATGGAGCAGGCGCGCGCGGCGGCCAGCGAAGACAGTGTCTCGGTGAATCAGATGCTCGTTGCCATCATTGCAGAAGGCCTCGGGCACCGGCGGGGGCTCAAGGCGATGCGAGCGCGGGCGGCGCGGGGCAATCCCGATGAGGCGCTCTCAGTTCTGGAAAGCCTGCCCAGCGCGCCGCCGGAAACGGGCGATGAAATGCCGGAGATTGAAATCGACGGCGACCGTACTCCTGTTCGGTAGATCCGCCCCGGCAGCCGTGGTCCGCGGTTGCACACTGCTATGTGAATTGCGTCGGTGTCGAGAATCGACAGAATCTACCGCTATGCGGAATTGAGGATGAGCAATTTGGCGGCGGTCCGGATTGGTAACAGCGGACACCCGAAATTTCGTCTCGCGGTTCTCTGAAATGATTCTTCGCTGTCGCCTGCGACAAGGCATCATCAAACGCTTTCGTCGCGTTGCATGGCCGTGCGCGCCATGCTAGCAAAGCCGCGATTTGAACGGGCGGGGGCGCTCTGCCACTGCCGTAAAAATCGAAGTCCCGCTTGAATTCCAAGGACTTGGACCGCTCAGCGCCACTCAATCGGCGATGGTTCTTGCCTTGCGAATTTGACAGCCTGAAGAGCACAATTCGTGGCAGCAGAAGATCCGTCGGTTTCGGGAGTGTCCGGTCGTTACGCAACAGCCTTGTTTGAGCTGGCGCGTGACGAAAAGTCCGTCGATGCGGTGAAGGCCGATCTCGACAAGTTTTCAGCATTGCTCAACGAGAGCGCCGATCTGGCCCGTCTCGTGCGCAGTCCGGTGTTTACCGCCGATGATCAGCGCAAGGCGCTGGGTGCGGTGCTCGCCAAGGCCGGTATTTCCGGCGTTACCGCCAATTTCATCAATGTCCTGATCGCGAACCGTCGTCTGTTCGCCGTCTCGGACGTGATCCGCGCCTTCAATGCGCTGGTCGCCCGGTTCAAGGGTGAAGCCACGGCCGACGTCACCGTCGCCGAAACGCTCTCGGACAAGAATCTCGACGCCTTGAAGGCTGCACTGAAGACAGTGACCGGCAAGGATGTCGCGCTCAACGTGAAGGTCGATCCGTCCATCATCGGCGGGCTTGTCGTTAAACTC
Organism: Bradyrhizobium ivorense; assembly: GCA_943372615.1. Classification (GTDB taxonomy): domain Bacteria; phylum Pseudomonadota; class Alphaproteobacteria; order Rhizobiales; family Xanthobacteraceae; genus Tardiphaga; species Tardiphaga ivorense_A. The sequence goes on from CALRZK010000387.1 coordinate 3,490, forward strand.
GGCAGCCGCATGGTCGATAGCTCGCTTCGCACCAAACTCAACTCGATCAAGCACGCGATGAAAGAGGCAGGCTGATGGACATCCGCGCCGCAGAAATTTCCGCAATCCTCAAGGATCAGATCAAGAATTTCGGCCAGGAAGCCGAAGTTTCTGAAGTCGGTCAGGTGCTGTCCGTCGGTGACGGTATCGCCCGCGTTTACGGCCTCGACAATGTTCAGGCCGGTGAAATGGTCGAATTCGAGAACGGCACGCGCGGCATGGCGCTGAACCTCGAAACCGACAATGTCGGTGTCGTTATTTTCGGTGCCGACCGCGAGATTAAAGAAGGTCAGACCGTCAAGCGCACCCGCGCCATCGTGGACGCGCCGGTCGGCAAGGGTCTGCTCGGCCGCGTGGTCGACGGTCTCGGCAATCCGATCGACGGCAAGGGTCCGATCCAGGCCGACAAGCGCATGCGCGTCGACGTCAAGGCGCCCGGCATCATTCCGCGCAAGTCGGTGCATGAGCCGATGGCGACCGGCCTGAAGTCGATCGACGCCCTGATCCCGGTCGGCCGTGGCCAGCGCGAGCTGATCATCGGTGACCGTCAGACCGGCAAGACCGCAATCGCGCTTGACACCATCCTGAACCAGAAGTCGCTGAACGGCGCTGGCGCTCCCGAGAGCCAGAAGCTGTATTGCGTTTACGTCGCCGTCGGTCAGAAGCGTTCGACCGTCGCCCAGTTCGTGAAGGTGCTCGAAGAGCAGGGCGCGCTGGAATATTCGGTCGTCGTCGCCGCCACCGCGTCGGACCCGGCCCCGATGCAGTACATCGCGCCGTTCACCGGCTGCACCATCGGCGAATTCTTCCGCGACAACGGCATGCATGCCGTGATCGTGTATGACGATTTGTCGAAGCAGGCTGTGGCCTACCGCCAGATGTCGCTGCTGCTGCGCCGTCCGCCGGGCCGCGAAGCTTATCCCGGCGACGTGTTCTATCTTCACTCGCGTCTCCTCG
>CALRZK010000388.1:0-4476 GCA_943372615.1 Bradyrhizobium ivorense
CTAGGACCAATCGACATTCAGGATTCCCAAGCGTTGTAATCGCTGATTCATAGGGTTCCGTGATTTGCACGGAGCGAGCAATGGCAGCGAAGCGATACGAGTTGGACGAGGCTCAATGGGCCAAGATTTATCCATTGCTGCCGGGCAAGGTGGGCGATCCCGGGCGCTCGGCTGCGGATAACCGCTTGTTCGTCAACGGGTGTTTGTGGGTGTTGCGATCCGGTGCGCATTGGTGCGATCTGCCGGAGCGTTACGGCAAGTGGAAGACGGTCCATCAGCGCTTCAGCCGCTGGTGTCGTACCGGCGTCTGGGAGCGGGTGTTCGCTGCGCTGACGGCCGATCGCGACAACCAGTATCTGATGATCGACAGTACCATCGTTCGTGCCCACCAGCAGGCTGCGAGCGGAAAAGGGGGGCCAAAGATCAGGCGCTGGGGCGTTCCCGAGGCGGATTGACAACCAAGATCCACATGCTGGCCGATGCACTCGGTCGGCCGCTCCGCTTCATCATCACAGCCGGACAAGCGGGAGACATCACCCAGGCGCCAGCCTTGCTTGACGGCCAGTGCGGCGACGCGGTGCTGGGCGACAAAGCTTACGACAGCAACGCATTGCGGGCGATCATCGCAGGCATTGGTGCGGCAGCGGTGATCCCGTCAAATCGCAGCCGCAAGATTATCATTCCCCACGACGCCAGTATCTATAAACAACGCAACCGCATCGAACGCTGCTTCTGCAGGCTCAAACACTTTCGCCGCTTCGCCACCCGCTACGACAGGCGGACCGCACACTTTGCTGGCTTCATCCATCTCGCGGCAGCCATGATCTGGATGCAATGAATGTCGATTGGTCCTAGCTCTCAGTGAGGCCCGTCAGCGTGCAATTTTTGAGAGCGCGATCGACTTCGCCATGGTGGTTACAGACACAACGGGCGTCATCACAGATTGGAACTTTGGCGCCGAGCGCGTGATGGGGTGGACTGCGGCTGAGATGCGCGGGCAGGACGCGACACGAATTTTCACGTCGGAAGACAGGGCGCGAGGTCGGGTCGAGCAGGAGATGCGCCAGGCCTTGGACGAGGGGCGCGCGTCTGACGAGCGCTGGCATTTGCGCAAGAACAGCGCGCCATTCTGGGCATCTGGAGAGATGATGCCGCTGTTTGACGGTGCAAATACGCATCTTGGCTTCGTCAAAATCATGCGCGATCGCACTGATGAGCATCTCGCTGGGATCGCGCTCGCGGAAACTCAGGAGCGTTATCGCTTGGTCGCTAAAGCGACCAACGATGCGGTGTGGGACTGGGATCTCACGAATAACCGAGTGCTCTGGAACGAGGCGCTGAAACAGGCATACGGCCATCATTTGCAGCGTGCAGATATGACCGGAGACTGGTGGATCGGCCAGATCCATCCGGATGATCGGGGACGCATCGACAAGTCGATACACGCGGTCATCGACAGTCACGACACCGCGTGGACCGATGGGTACAGATTTAGGCGCGCCGATGGCTCATATGCTCAGGTGCTCGACCGCGGACATGTGATTCGAAATTCCGATGGCCAAGCCATTCGGATGATCGGGGCAATGCTCGATCTGACAGGGATGCGCTCAGCCGAAGCCGCACTCCGCGCGAGCGAGGAGCGCTTCCGGACCATCCTGGAAACTGTTGATGCTGCCTTTGCCATCGTGAAGGTGAAATTCGACAGCGAAGATCGTCCCGTAGACTACAAGTTTGTCGAAGCAAATCCGGCGTTCGAACGTCAATCCGGCGTCAATCTGCGTGGGAAATGGGTGACGGAATTCGCCCCGGATCTGGAGCGCTTCTGGTTTGAGACTTATGGTCACGTTGCCAAGACCGGCGAGCCCGCAACGTTCGAGAGTTATGCGAAAGCTTTCAGCCGCTGGTTCGATGTTCGGGCCGTGCGTGTCGGTGATCCTGCCGACAGACAGATCGCAATTCTTTTCAACGACACCACGGAGCGGCGCACGACCGAGGAGCGACTGCGCATCAGTGAGGCATTGGCGCGCGAAAACGTTCAGCGCGTTCAGCTCGCGCTAGGGGCTGGCGCGATCATCGGCACTTGGAATTGGGATCTACCCACCGATCGCTTCACGGTCGATGAAGGTTTCGCGCTCGCATTCGGCCTCGATCCATCGCTCGGTCGTGATGGTCTCAGTCTCGAACAGATTGTTGCGACCGTCCATCCAGACGACCGCGAAGGTCTTGCCCAGGCTATCGCAGATGTCGTGCAGCGAGGCGGCGCCTATGCCCATCAGTATCGCGTCAAGCGAACCGATGGAAAATACTATTGGATCGAGGCCAATGGGCGCGTGGATCTCGGACCAGATGGCAAAGGGCTCAGCTTCCCCGGGGTGGTAATCGACGTCGAGGAGAGGCGCGCCGTTGAGGCTGAGCGCGATCGTGCGGCAGCGGCATTGCGCGCACTGAACGAGACGCTTGAGCAGCGCGTTGCCGATCGTACGGCCGAGCTCATGCTCGCCGAAGAGCGACTGCGCCAGTCGCAGAAGATGGAAGCCGTGGGGCAGTTGACGGGTGGTCTGGCCCACGATTTCAATAATCTGCTAGCTGGCATCTCCGGCAGTTTGGAGCTGATGAACGTTCGCATTGGTCAGGGGAGGCTAGCGGATGTTGAGAAATACATGGCCGCAGCGCAAGGGGCGGCTAGGCGTGCTGCGTCGCTGACACACCGCCTGCTGGCCTTCTCACGCCGCCAGACGCTCGATCCTAAGCCCACGGACGTGAATGCCCTCGCTGCTGGCATGCTCGATCTCGTCAGACGCACCGTGGGACCAAGCATTGCCTTGGAGTTCGTCGATCATCCTGATCTTTGGCCCGCGCTCGTCGATCCGTCCCAGCTCGAAAACGCGCTGCTGAATCTGTGCATTAATGCACGTGACGCCATGCCTGGCGGCGGCCGCATAACGATCGAAACCAATCACCGACAGATAGAAGGTGAGCAGGCGAGAATGCGAGATCTGCCTGATGGGTCATATTTGGTTCTGTCCGTATCAGATGACGGCTCCGGCATGCCGCCCGAAGTTATCGCGCGGGCTTTCGAGCCGTTCTTCACGACCAAGCCGACAGGACAGGGCACCGGTCTCGGTCTCTCGATGATTTACGGTTTTGCCAAGCAATCCGGAGGCCAGGTGCGCATCCATTCGGTGGTCGGCGAGGGGACAACAATTTCGATCTATCTCCCCCGATACATCGGGCACGCCGAATCGAAGGAGGCGATGCCGGAAACAGGAATTACCCCAGTCGCCGAAACCGGTGAGACAGTCTTGGTCGTCGATGACGAGCCAACTGTCCGCATGCTGGTAACGGACGTGCTCCATGACCTCGGTTATACGGTTATCGAGGCAGCCGATGGTATCGGCGGGCTCAAAGTGTTGCAGTCGGATGCACGGATCGATCTTTTAATCACGGATGTGGGTCTGCCGGGCGGGATGAACGGACGGCAGATGGCCGATGCGGCCCGTGTTAGTCGGCCGGCCCTCAAAGTATTGTTCATCACCGGCTTCGCAGAGAATGCGCTCGTCAAAGATGGGCAATTCGAGCCGGGCATGGCGGTGTTCACCAAGCCTTTCACGATGGACGCATTGGCTACACGCGTGCGCGAATTGATTGCCCTCTAGCAGATGCGCGTGTGGCAGCAATTCGACAACGAGGTGCGAGACCGTTTTGATGAAAAGTCCTGACCAAGCGCCCATCACCAGATCTGCCGATGCGTTTGTTCGTGTTCGCGGCGCGCGCGAGCATAATCTCAAGAATGTCTCGCTTGATATTCCTCGCAATGCGCTGGTCGTTTTCACCGGCGTTTCCGGATCCGGAAAATCGTCGCTGGCTTTCGGAACCTTATACGCCGAAGCGCAGCGACGATATCTCGAGTCTGTATCTCCATACGCGCGTCGCCTGTTCAATCAGATGTCGATTCCCGAAGTGGATGAGATTGAGGGATTGCCTCCCGCGGTCGCCCTGCAACAGCAACGCGGGGCGCCGACAACGCGATCCTCCGTTGGCAGCGTGACGACGCTCTCAAATCTGATTCGGATGTTGTATTCGCGCGCCGGTGAATATCCGCGTGGACAACCTCTTCTCTTTGCAGAATCGTTCTCGCCAAATACGCCGGAAGGCGCTTGCCCGCACTGCCATGGCATTGGCCGGGTCCACGATGTCACTGAACGTTCGATGGTGCCGGATGATCGTCTGACCATTCGCGAACGCGCTGTTGCAGCGTGGCCGACCGCTTGGCAGGGGCAGAATTTACGCGACATTCTGGTCACGCTCGGCCACGATGTCGATACACCGTGGCGCAAGTTGCCCAAGAAGACCCGCGACTGGATCCTGTTCACCGATGAGCAGCCGACCGTTCCGGTTTACGCCGGCTTTACTGCCGCAGAGGTGAAGCGTGCGTTGAAGCGCAGGGACGAGCCAAGCTATCAGGGCACCTTTACC
>CALRZK010000389.1:0-4459 GCA_943372615.1 Bradyrhizobium ivorense
CTTGAAGGAGACATCGCGGCAGGCCTGCAGCTTGCCATAAGTCTTGCCGAGCCCTTCGGCGATGAGGAGCGGCGCGTCGTCCTGCAATGTCGTGGTGCGATCAAGCATGACGGCCCTCCGCATAAGGTGCAGCGCTTTCACTGCCATGATGACCTTGCGCCTGCCTGCTCTCACAATAATCGGTGTCGGAACAGACAAACATGCGGCTCCCCTTGTCGTCGGTGACGATCTCGTCGAGATAGGAATCCTCGGCGTTGCAGAGCGCGCAGCAGGCTTTGTGCTTGTAGGGCTCGAACGGATGATCCTCGAAATCCAGGGACACCACCTTGGTGTAAGGCGGGATCGCATAGATGCGCTTCTCGCGACCGGCGCCGAACAGCTGCAGGGCTTCGCAATTGTCCATCTTCGGATTGTCGAATTTCGGCGTCGGCGACGGATCCATCACATAACGCGCATTGACCTTGACCGGATAGGCATAGGCCGTCGCGATATGACCGAAGCGCGCAATGTCCTCATACAGCTTCACATGAATGAGGCCATATTCGCCAAGGGCATGCATGCGACGCGTCTCGGTTTCGCGCGGTTCCAGGAAGCGCAGCGGCTCGGGAATCGGAACCTGATAGACCAGCACCTGATGCTTGCCGAGCTTCGCTTCGGGAATACGGTGACGCGTCTGGATCACCGTGGCATCTTCGGTATAGGTCGTCACCGCCACGCCAGCGGTCTTCTCGAAAAACTTCCGGATCGAGATCGCATTGGTCGTATCGTCGGAGCCCTGGTCGATCACCTTGAGCAGGTCGTCGGGCCCGAGGATCGATGCCGTCACCTGCACGCCGCCTGTGCCCCAACCATACGGCATCGGCATTTCGCGCGACGCAAACGGTACCTGATAGCCGGGGATAGCAATCGCCTTCAGGATCGCACGGCGGATCATCCGCTTGGTCTGCTCGTCGAGATAGGCGAAATTGTAAGTCGGCGCGTTCATTCCGCGGCCTCCTGCATGGGCAATGGGGCTTCATTGGCCTCGGCGAATTCCTTGCGCAATTTTCGCAGCAGCCCGAGCTCGGACTGGAAGTCGACGTAATGCGGCAGCTTGAGATGTTCGACAAAGCCGGTCGACTGCACATTGTCGGAATGCGACAGTACGAATTCCTCGTCCTGCGCCGGCGCCTTGACGTCCTCGCCGAGCTCGCGCGCGCGCAGCGCACGATCGACCAGCGCCATCGACATCACCTTGCGCTCACACTGCCCGAACGCCAGACCATAGCCGCGCGTAAAGCACGGCGCTTCGGAGTCAGAGCCCTTGAACTGGTTGACCATCTGACATTCCGTCAGCGTGATCGAGCCCAGCGGCACTGCGAAGCCGACATCCTCGGCGACGAATTCGACCTCGACTTCGCCGAGACGGATTTCACCGGCAAAGGGATGATTGCGGCCATAGCCACGCTGGGTCGAATAACCGAGCGCGAGGAGATAACCTTCATCGCCACGCGCGAGATTCTGCAGGCGCAGATCGCGATCAGCGGGGAAGCTGAGCGAATCGCGCGTGAGATCGCCGACAGGCTTTTCCGGGTCCTCAGTCGGCGACTGTTCGATCAAACCATCGCGACCGAGAATATCGGTGACGCGCGGCATGATGCCCGGTTCGGCTTCAGCCACCACATTCGGCTGTTCGGGCGATCCCTCGCCCATCAGCGACGGATCGAGCAAACGATGCGTGTAGTCAAACGTCGGACCAAGCACCTGGCCGCCTGGCATGTCCTTGAAGGTCGAGGATACGCGACGGCGCACCTGCATTTTCGCCGTATCGACCGGCTCGCTCGAGCCGAAGCGCGGCAGCGTGGCACGGAAGGCACGCAGCAGGAAGATCGCCTCGATCATGTCGCCACGCGCCTGCTTGATGGCGAGCGCAGCCAGCTCGCGATCATAGAGCGAGCCTTCGGTCATCACGCGATCGACGGCGAGGCCGAGCTGGTTCGAGATCTGATCCAGCGAGACTTCCGGCACATCCCGATCGCCGCGGCGCTCATGCGCGAGCAGGCGATGGGCATTCTCGATGGCGCGTTCGCCACCCTTGACGGCAACATACATGCTCAGCCCTCCCGCATCGTAATACGCGTGGTGCGCGGCAAGGCGACGATGGATTCGCCGGAGACGAGCAGCAGATCGATGCCACGCGGAAAGCGCCGCGCATTTTCGGCCAGCCGATCGATGAGATCAGGCACGCCAATGGCCGCACGCAGGATCGTCACGCCATCGATGCCGGGACCGCTCAATTCATAAGCCGGACCTTCGCTGAGGCTCGCGACCTGCAGGATGATGGTTGTCGAACGATCGGGATATTCGGGCGTTCCGAGCGCGAAGCGATCGAATTCCGGCAGCTTGATGGGATCGGCGATCACGGCGAAGGTGCTCGCAGCTGCATCGGCAATCACCGGCGCGCTGGCGTGAAACTTGATCCACTTGGCCACGTCATCATTCACAGCCATCTTCTCATCGAGCCAGACCGGCGTATCCTGATCGAACAGCGTCAGCGCAATCGCCGCAGCGCCGCGCATCATCGGCGCCGGCACGCCTGACACGGCGCGGATGAGCTGAACACTTCCGGGACGCGCCATCGCATCCATCACGGTGCGAAACGTGGTCTGCGCGGCGAGGACCTTGTCGGCGAAGCCAGCCGGCATTTCTGCAATCGTCGTCATGATCAGCTCTCCCCGCGCACGAGCGTGTAGAAATCGACTTTGGTGGCCGCCGTTTCCGCAGCCTTGCGCTTGCGCTCCGCCGCAACGCGCGCACGCAACGGTGTCAGGACCTGCGCTTCGATCGTGTCCGCGAATTGAGAGGTCTGGATCAGCGCATCGCACAGCGCGATCAACTGCGCCTTGGCGCCATCGCGGCCGAGCGTGTAGCCGAAGCCGACCTCGCCCGAGCTGAGCCGGACTGCGGCACGCGACACCGTCGCCTCGCCGAGATTGAACGGCGCGCCATCGCCACCGATGCGGCCGCGCAGCATCACCAGACCATTTTCCGGGGAACGCAACTGTTCGTGATCGGGCACCGCAATGGCATCGAAATGCCGGGCAATTTCAGCGGCCGGGCAGTGGCCAAGCACAGCCATCGCCTCCTGGCGCCTTGCCTGCAGGTTGTTCAAAGAGGCTTGCATCATGTCACCGCCGCTCAACAAGTTGTCTGATTTACTAGACAACTTTATAGAAGGAGGCAATGACCGTTTCGTGACAGCGACATGATTTTTGGGTAAGGATGATCACGAACGATTTCAGGATTATTGTGTGACCATTCAGGAAAAGCCGACGGGCGTCGCATTATGGCGTCACGTGGCCGATGGCATCGAGCGCGGCATCGCGGAGGGGCGCCACCCTGCCGGCGAAAAACTGCCGGGCGAAACCGAGCTGGCAGAGATCTATCAAGTCAACCGCCACACGGTGCGACGTGCGCTCGCGACATTGGCCGAGCGCGGCATGGTGCGCGCCGAGCGCGGCAGCGGTACTTATGTCGAAGCGCCGAAACTGGCCTATCCGCTACGCTCGCGTACACGCTTTTCCGAAATCGCCGGCGCGGGCGGCCGCGAGCCGCAAGCGCAATTGATCGGCGTGTGGGACGATGTGGCGACACGTGACCTCGCCAAACAGCTCGGCCTCAAGACCGGTGCGCCCTTGATCCGCATTGAGGCCATTCGCCTCGCCGACAAGACGCCGATCTGCGTGGGCACCACGTGGCGTTCAGCCGAACGCTTTCCAGATTTTGGCACGGTCTATGAGCGAGCGCAGTCCATGACCAAGGCATTGGCGCATTATGGCATCAAGGACTATCGCCGCGCCTCGACACGCGTCACGGCAGGTATCATCGATGCCACTGACGCGACCCGGCTCGGCGTCGCGCTGGGACGGCCGATCTTGATCGTCGACTCCATGGACGTCTATGCCGATGGCACGCCGCTGCACGTGACGCATTCGCGCTTTGTCGCGGAGCGCGTCGAATTCGTGATCGACAATAGCTCGCTTTAGGTCTGACGAACGGGATCAGAACGGATCGGTGCCGAGGCCCGGCAAATCCGCCGGGCGCGGGCCCGGGGCGGGCCACAGGAAGCGGCGATCCTTCTCCGCGATCACGGTATCATTGATGCTGGCCTCGCGGCGGCGCATCAAGCCGGCCTCATCGAACTCCCACTGCTCGTTGCCGTAGGAGCGGTGCCAGGTGCCGGCGTCGTCGTGCCATTCATACTGGAAACGCACGGCAATGCGGTTGTCGCTGAAGGCCCAGAGATCCTTGATCAGGCGGTATTCATGCTCCTTCGCCCATTTGCGGGTGAGGAATTCGACGATCGCCGGGCGCCCCTGGAAGAATTCACCGCGGTTACGCCAGGTCGAGTCCTCGGTATAGGCGAGCGAGACCTTCACCGGATCGCGCGAATTCCAGGCGTCCTCGGCCATGCGCGCCT
>CALRZK010000390.1:0-4457 GCA_943372615.1 Bradyrhizobium ivorense
GGCGGATTGACCCAGGCATCGACGCGGACATTGGACGGCGTGACGATGCCCCTCCAGTCGAATGCCGCCATGATGCGCGCGCCGCGCTCGCCACCGGCAGCGAACCAGGTGGCGACCAGCAGCACGACGACCAGTGCGCGCAGCGCCCAGGGATCATGCAGCGGCAGGCGGGGCGACGGCAGGCCGGCGCGAATGCGCTTCAACGAGGCCAGCGTGCGCTCGCGCTGCGCCAGCCACAGCGCGCGGGCGAGCGGGTCCTGCGACGACAGCGTATCGGTGAGCGCGGTGGCTGGGCGATGACGAATGCCGGAGCCGTGGTCGAGCCGCGCAAGGCCTTCCTCGCGGGTGGGCCAGCGGAAGCGCATGAAAGGATACAGCGTCGCGATCAGCGCGATGACGAACAGCGCGAGACCAATCGAGCGCGGGATCGGCGGCAGCGCCAGCCAGAGGCCAGCCCATGAGGCCACAAGGAACAGGCCGACGACGGAGAGTACGCGTGCAAGCGACGGCCATGCCCGTTCCCAGCCGATCGACCAGCGGGCATGCTGCAGTGCCTGGGCTAGCCGAAGCTGCGCAGCTGCGTTGGCGTCGGGTGGGGTCTGTGGGCGGACGGGTGGCGTGGCGCTCAACGACGATCTCCGCGGTTACCGAAACACAGCCTAGCACGACGGCGGCAATGAGGCATATGCGACGGGGCGGAAAGTCACATGCAAGGGTGGGGCCGGGGGAGCGGGAACCGGTGGCGGGTCACGATGGCGTGAGGGTGTGGTATGAAGCACAGCGGCCGGTGGCCTCCCTCCCCGGCCCGGAGCGAAGCGAATGGGGAGGGTCCGCCGATAGGCGGGGGTGGGGACTCTCCCCACGTGACGTCGGAGTTTGGGGAAGCACCCCACCCGTCTCGCCGGCTTCGCCGTCGATCCAGCTTCCCCACGGCGCGCGGCTCTGCCGCGCTTGGGGGAGGGAAAAACAGATCACAGCCAGGGCGCAGCCTTATCCATCGCGATCAATTCCTCGACCTCGATTCTTGGCCGCACCACTGCATATTGATCGCCCTTCACCAGCACTTCCGGCACCAGTGCACGGGTGTTGTAGGTGCAGGCCTGCACGGCACCGTACGCACCGGCAGTCATGATGGCGACGAGGTCGCCGGATTTCAGATCCGGCAGCTTGCGGTCCAGCGCGAGATAATCGCCGGTCTCGCAGACCGGGCCGACCACATCGACAGCAGACAGCTTCGCACCGGCCGCCGCTTCCGCCACCGGCAGAATCTCATGATACGCCTCGTACAAGGTCGGGCGGATCAGGTCGTTCATCGCGGCGTCGATGATCACAAAGGTCTTGCCGTCGCCATGCTTCACATGGATGACGCGCGCGACCAGGATGCCGGCATTGCCGACGATCATGCGGCCGGGCTCGAACATCAGCGTGGCGCCGAGATTATGCGTGACGCGCTTGACCATCGCCGCATAGGCCGAGGGCTCCGGCGGCACCGCGCGGTCCTCGTAATAGGGAATGCCCAGACCACCGCCGAAATCGACGTGATCGATGCCGTGGCCGTCACTGCGCAGCACGGTGACGAAATCGGCGAGAATGCGGAACGCCTGCTCCATCGGCGCAAGATCGGTGATCTGGCTGCCGATATGCATGTCGACGCCGGTCACCTTGATGCCCGGCAGCTTGGCCGCGCGGGCATAGACCTCGCGCGCCTTGCTGATGGGAATGCCGAACTTGTTTTCGGACTTGCCTGTCGAGATCTTGGCATGGGTGCCGGAGTCCACATCGGGATTCACGCGGATCGAGATGCGCGCCGTGCGGCCCATCTCGGTCGCGAGCTTCGACAACATGTCGAGCTCGGGCTCGGATTCGATGTTAAGGCAGAGAATGTCTTCGTTCAGCGCGAGGCGCAGCTCGGCTTCGGTCTTGCCGACGCCGGAGAACACGATCTTGCTGGCGGGAATGCCGGCCGCACGGGCCCGCTTCAGTTCGCCACCGGACACGACATCGGCACCGGCACCGAGCTTCGCCAGCGTGCGCAGTACGGACTGGTTGGAATTCGCCTTCATGGCGTAGCAGACCAGCGCCTTGGTATCGGCGAAGGCATCTGCGAACACCTTGTAGTGCCGCTCCAGCGTGGCGGTGGAATAGCAATAGAACGGGGTGCCGACGGCTTCCGCCATTTCGGCAATATCAACGCCTTCGGCGTGAAGCACGCCGTTCTGGTAGTCGAAATGGCGCATGACGTCTTAGTCCAGGATCGGGTCGAGGAAGAACGATCGCTTGCGGCCGCGCGCGGCCCGCACTTCGTCCGGCTCGTTGGACGAGGTCATGGCACTGCCCTTGGCTGCCGCCGAATTGGCATCGGGATCACTCGCGGGCGCCGCCGTGCCCATCGGCGTTGCCGCAGCCTGCGGCGGCAGGTCGAGGCCGCCCTTGCGGCCACAGGCGCCGAGCGCCAGCGCGGAAGCGGTCAGGACGATAAGAGCCCAAGGCGCGCGAGGCGCAAATGCCGGGCGGGTCGATCGTGTCACAGCGGAATCCCCAAATGCGCGGGCACCATACAAAGAATGCCGGGCTGTGGCGAGACCCCACAGCCCGTCGAAGTGTGGCCCTTCAGCCACGTTTCAGCGCGATTTCTTGTCTTTTTCCAGACGCTTGAGCCAGGCCTTGGCTTGTGCAGTCACATTCTTCGGCGCGGTGCCGCCATAGCTGACACGGCTCTTCACCGAGGATTCCACCGACAAAACCTTCATCACCTCGGCGGTGATCTTCGGTTCCACGGCCTGCATCTCGCTCAGATCGAGTTCATGCAGGGCGACGCCCTTCTTGGTGGCGATGCCGACAATGCGGCCGGTGACATGATGCGCGTCACGGAACGGCATTTTCAGCGTGCGGACCAGCCAGTCGGCCAGATCGGTGGCGGTGGCATAGCCCTCACCGGCCGCGGCCTTCATGGCGGCCTCGTTCGGCACGAGATCGCGGACCATGCCGGCAATGGCGCGGATCGACAGCGACAGCGCCGTATAGGCCTCCATGGCGCCGGCTTTGTCCTCCTGCATGTCCTTCTGATAGGCCAGTGGCAGACCCTTCATCACGATCAGCAAGCCGGTGAGCGAGCCGATGACGCGGCCGGTCTTGGCGCGCACCAGTTCGGCAGCGTCCGGATTGCGCTTTTGCGGCATGATGGAGGAGCCGGTGGTGAACTTGTCCGACAGGCGGACGAGGCCGACCAGCGGCGAGGTCCAGATCACGATCTCCTCGGCGAAGCGCGACAGATGCACGGCGGCGATGGAGGCAGCGGACAGCGTTTCCAGCACGAAATCGCGGTCCGAGACGGCATCCAGCGAATTGTTCATCGGGCGGTCGAAGCCGAGCGCCTTGGCGGTGGCGTGGCGGTCGATTGGGAACGAGGTGCCGGCCAAAGCGGCCGAGCCCAGCGGGCTTTCGTTCAGACGCTTGCGGGCATCGGCAAAGCGGCCGCGATCGCGCGCCACCATTTCCACATAGGCGAGCAGATGATGACCGAAGGTCACCGGCTGCGCGGTCTGCAGGTGGGTAAAGCCGGGCATCACCGTATCGGCATGTTCCAGCGCGCGATCGACCAGCGCCTGCTGCAGCGAGGCGAAAGCGTCGTCGAGTTCGTCGATGGTGTCGCGCACGAACAGGCGGAAATCGGTCGCCACCTGGTCGTTGCGCGAACGCGCGGTATGCAGGCGACCGGAAGCCGGGCCGATCAATTCGCCCAGCCGGCTCTCGACATTCATGTGGATGTCTTCGAGGGCGCGCTTGAAGGTGAATTTGCCGGCGGTGATTTCTGACAGGATCGTGTCTAGACCGGCGGCGATATCTTTCGCATCTTTCGCGGTGATGATGCCCTGTTTGGCAAGCATCGCCGCGTGGGCCTTGGAAGCGGTAATATCCTGGGCATAAAGAGCGCGATCGACGTCGATGGAGACGTTGATTTCCTCCATGATCGCGTCGGGGCTGTCGGAGAACAATCCGCCCCACATCTTGTTGCTGTTGGACGTTTTGCTGGACACTTTGCTGCCGGACTTGCTGCCCTTGCGTGAAGCCATGAATTATCACTCATCCTGTTGCGGGCCGGCCCAGTCGGACCAGATGATCGCGCGCGATCTGCCGCATGTCATTTGCGCCCTTGCATAGCCATAACCGAGACCGAATGACAGACCCCACCCCCGATCCAAAGACCGTGACATCAGCCCCCCGCCCCAGCAAACGCCGCGTGATCGTGCTCGGCGCGGTGCTGGTCGGTGTGATCATCGGCTATAGCGTGGTGGCGCGGATCGACGATCTCTGGCGTGGCAAGCCGGGCGACCCGACCTGTTTCCCGGCGGTGGAGACCGCCAAGCGGCTGGAGCCGCTGGTGCGCGGCGAAGTGGCCGGGCTGACCATTGCCAAGACGCCACTCAAGCTGCCTGATCTCGAATTCAAGGATGCCG
>CALRZK010000391.1:0-4456 GCA_943372615.1 Bradyrhizobium ivorense
GACGTCCTTTCGTGGGGATAGACCCCACCCGTCTCGAAGCTCGCTGAACGCTCGCTTCGATCCCCCCTCCCCAGTCGCTTCGCTCCGGGGAGGGAGAAGAACGTCACTTCGCAGCCACGAACTCCGTCGGGCTCTTGCCCGTCACTTGCCGAAACGCATGCGAAAATGCGGGAAAGCTCGCATAGCCCAATTCCGATGCGAGCTGCTTCACTGACACATTACCGCCCACCGACAATCGCTCGATCGCAGCCGCGATACGCGCGCGCTGACACCAGCTCTTGAAGCTCAGTTGCGTCTCTGCCGAAAACAGCCGCGACAGCGTGCGCGTCGATGTCCCGACACGCTGCGCCAGTGCGTCGATCTCGTGATGGCGGGTGGGATCGGCCAGCACGATCTCCGCCGCGCGCCGACAGCGCGGCTCCTGCGGCAGCGGCATGAAAGTCGTGGGATCGCCTGCCTGCTGCAATTCGAGCATCGCCAGTCGAATGAGGAGATTGACCCGGTCGGTATCCCTGCGGCCGTCGAACAGCGCCAGGATCGCTTCATGGAGCAGCCGCGAGACACGCACGACGAATTCCGACGACAGCGCCGTGTTGTTCTCCTCAGCCAGTCGTTCCGGATTAAAATAGAGCGAGCGCATTTCGATATCGGCGAGCACGTCGATCGCATGGGGCAGTTGCGACGGCACCCATACCGCGCGATCCGGCGGCACCAGCCAGCGGCCCTTCGGCGTCGTCACCTGCATGGTGCCCGCCGCGGCATAAACCAGCTGAGCCTCGCGATGGGTGTGGGCGTTGAGGCGCGTGCCTTTGACGTAGCGTGTCGCGAGCATATGGACGCCATCGACCGAGGACCAGCGGCGGTCCGACAGGGCTATGATTGGCGTGTCCACGATAGCCATTGGCGACATCCCGTTTCGTTCGCTCCTTATAACGGCATCACAGGTCGTTTTGGAAACCGATTCATGAACTCGCCAGCCCGCGTCATCACCCTCGTCAATGTCGCCCACTTCATCGACCACTATGCGATGCTGATCTTCGCGGCGGCGGTGCTCGTGATGGGCCCGTCCATGAACATGACCTATACGGAGCTGCTGCCCTATGCGACGCCGGGCTTCGTCGCCTTCGGCGCGGGCTCGCTGTTCACCGGCTGGCTCGGCGACCGCTGGAGCCGTCGCCATATGATGGTGATCTTCTTTTACGGCATCGGCCTGTCGATGGTCGCGGTCGGCTTCGTGCAGACGCCACTGCAACTCGGTGCGGCCTTGTTCGCCGTCGGTCTGTTCGCGTCGATCTATCATCCGGTCGGCACCGCGATGATCGTGTCCTATGCGGACAAGCTCGGCAGTTCGATGGGCGTCAATGGCGTGTTCGGCAATTTTGGTGTCGCGTCCTCGGCACTGATCACCGGCGTCGTCGGGCAATATCTCGGATGGCGCTGGGCCTTCATCATCCCCGGTGTGGCCACTATTGCTGCCGGAGTCGTGTTCATGCTGCAGGTCGCGCATGAGGATCGCTCGGGCTTCAAGCAGGCGGCCGCGCAGGCACGCGTTGCGAAGTCCGATATGTGGCGCGTGATCGTTGCTTTGCTGGTGACGGTGATCGCAATTTCCACCGTGTTCAATGCCATCACCATCGCATTGCCAAAACTGTTTGCGGAACGGCTGACAGAACTCACACAAAGCCCGGCCACGCTCGGCGTCATCGCAGCTTGCGTCTACGTGTTCGGTGCGCTGACGCAGTACAATATCGGCTGGCTGATCGATCGATATTCGTTGAAGGCCGTCTGCCTGCCGCTGTCGCTGTTGCTCGCACCGTTTCTGTACTTCGCCGCGACGCTGTCGAATGTCGGACTGATCCTTGTCGCGATCGGCGTCATCGTCGGCCTGTTCGGACAGATCACCGTCAACGAAACGATCGTCGGCAAATACACTGCCGAGGAGTGGCGGTCGCGCGCTTATGCAGTGCGCTACTTCGTCGGCTTCACCGCAGCCGGCGCGTCGGTTGGCCTGGTGGCGTGGCTGTATGAAACCGGCGGCTTCATGCTGATGTTGCATTCCTTCGCCGCACTCTCCGTACTGGTGATCATCGCAGCCCTGATCCTGCCTCCGGAACTCCCGGCTAAAACATCCGCCTGATTTTAACGAATTCGCTTGGCGTACGTTGCAGTGCGGTATAAGTAGACGAAGCCAGTGCCCCCTCTGTGCCATTTGTGGCGGGGCCGAGTAGCTTGTTGCTTTTCGCGCAGCGTTCGCCGCCAGTCGCTTTCCGTGGACCACCGTTGCGTGGACCGCAGGGAATGTGACGCGTTTTGAGGTGTTGCATCGCTGAGCAAAGATTCCACATTTCGGAAACATTGCCGCGTTGTCAGGACCCATTGTGCTGGATTCATCTTCAGATTTCGAAACGATCATCGACGAGATCTATGAAGCGAGCGTCATTGCCGAACGCTGGCCGTCGCTGCTCGATCGCCTGAGCGGCATCGCCGCAGGCGTCGGTGCGGTGATCTTTGCTGCGTCACCGGGCCAACCACGTTGGTTGGCGTCGGAAAGCATTCGTCCGCAGATTGATCGTTGGACACGCAGCGCCTATGCCCAGCGCAATCCGCGCAGCGAGCGTCTCGTGCCCAATACCGAGGCCCGGTTCCTGACCGATCTCGATCGCTTTACGGAAGCGGAACTCGATGCTGAGCCGTTTTACACCGACGTGCTGCGTCCCGGCGGTCTCGGCTGGTGCGTTGGCACGACGATCCGCTCGCCCGCCGGCGACACGCTCGTGGTGTCCATCGAAAAGGCCTATGCAAACGGGCCGGTGGAGCGCGCCACGGCGGAGAAGCTGGACATCCTGCGCCCGCATATTGCGCGTGCCGCCGTTCTGTCGGGGCGCCTCGGCTTCGAGCGCGCGCGGACAGCCGTCCACACGCTCGACCTGATCGGTCTGCCTGCTGCAGCCGTGACCCATACGGGCAGGGCGGTTGCTGCCAATTCAGGTTTCCTCGCGCTTAGTCCCGCTGTTCAGGTCGGCGCGCAGGACCAAGTGCAGTTCACGTCGTCCGCCGCGCAGATCATGTTCAAGGAAGCGCTGACGGTGCCGGCATCGCTGACCAAAGCCGGCCGTTCGATTCCCGTTGCAGGCAGCGATGCAAATGCCCCCTTCATTGCGCATGTGTTGCCGTTGCGGCTGTCGGGTCTCGACCTGTTTGCCGGCGCCGTCTCGATCGTGTTCCTGACGCCGGTCACCGAACAGCGCAGTCCCGGTCCGGAATTGCTGCAGGCTTTGTTCGATCTCACTCCGGCCGAAGCCCGCATCGCCAGTCTGGTCATCGACGGCAAGTCGGTGGATTCGATTTCCAAGATTCAAAGCGTCAGCCTGAACACCGTGCGGACGCAGTTGAAGTCCGTGTTCATGAAGACCGGCGTCGATCGCCAGGTCGATCTCGTCCGTTTGCTCGGGCAGCGTCACGGCCAGCCCAACTCCTGAGTACTATGCCACGAGGCAAAAGAAAAAGGCCGGCGGTGAAGCCGGCCTTGATCCTCAGTATCCCCACTCAAAAGGTCTGCGTCGTCAATATATGGTCCGCCGAGGCGGTAAAAGTGGACCGCTAAACTGCTAACGCAGCCGCATAACCAGTCCCCCAATACCGACGTAGGCTATCCCGCAAAACGAAGCGTCACCAATATGGGTGATTGTTGCCGAATAACTTGACTGAGCGTCTCATTTGGAAAAAGAGACGGGAACTTTTTGACGTGTGGCTTTTCACGAAACTGTCATCCAGTGCGCGGCACGCGCCAGCCCACCACCCGCGCCTGGACGAGATCGCCCGTCCCGGCATTGCGCCACTGGCCGTCGGCATGCACGCAGACAAAGGGCAGCAGATAGGTGCCGCTTTTGTCTTCGCACAAAACCTGAACCTGCTCGGCAGGCGGCGGCATGTCCTGTGTATTGAATTCGGCCAGCCGCTGATCGCGTGTCACCATTGGATGCTCCGGCCGGAGGAACGGCACGGTGCGTGGGTCGTTCCCATCAGGCCGGATTGACAGCGGAGCGCGAACACCGTTGCTCTCATGGGCGAACCTTGGCGAAAGGATATGCAATGCGCGGCGCGACACTTCTCACTCTTATTCTCCTGACGGTCGGCAGCAACGCAGCGCGCGCGCAGGACGTCCCGGGTATCGAGATCTGTACCGTCGAGAAGACCATGGAGCGGCGCACCAGCTGTCTGCAGAGTAACGTCAATTTCCTGCAGCAAACCGTGGGCAAATTACGGCTGGAACAGCAACAGCGGGTGGATGCGGCCAATCGTCAGATCGAAGCGTTGAAGGCGACGGTCGCGACGTTGCAGAAGACGGTGGAAGAATTGCAGGCAGCTCAAAAGGCTGCGGCACCTGTGAAGGGCGCACCTGCACCGGTCAAGGACGCAACGCCGGCTGCCAAGGACGCGACGCCGCCGGCGAAGG
>CALRZK010000392.1:0-4444 GCA_943372615.1 Bradyrhizobium ivorense
GACGTCGAGATGCGCGGGATATTTCGCTTTCATGGCATCGGAGCGCTGGCCCCAGCCAGCCGTGATCTCAGCACTCCCGGCGACGGCCACGCTGTTGTTGAGGCCGGCATCGAGCTGTTCGCAAGACATCGCGCGCCAGTTGGAATCGCCGAAGGGATCACTCATGGTTGTTGTCCTTGCCTGCATCTCTGCCTTGTGCGGCGCACGACCGCCTGCGCGTGCCAATTATGTGGGAACAATTATGCAAGAAATAGGCTAGACCGCCATCCGCCAGACCATCATGCTGCATCAGCTTTTTCTGCATTCCACTGGAGACGTGCGTGGCTTCTCATCAAGACCTCATCAAAGCAACGGCCTGCGCCGTCGTCGATCAACTCAATAACGGCACGGTGACCCCGCTCGATGTGCTCGATGCACTGGAAACGCGCATCAAGGAGGTCGATGGCCAGGTCAACGCGCTGCCGATCCTGTGCTTCGATCGCGCGCGTGACCACGCGAAGGAATTGATGAAGAAGCCGCTCGGTGAGCGCGGCGTCCTCGCCGGCCTGCCGGTGCCGATCAAGGATCTGACCTCCGTGGCCGGTGTGCGCACCACCCAGGGTTCGCCGATCTTCAAGGATGTGGTGCCCGCCAAATCCAACGTCCTCGTCGAGCGCCTCGAGGAGAATGGCGGCGTGGTCTATGCGAAATCCAACACGCCGGAATTCGGCGCCGGTGCCAACACCTTCAACGAGGTGTTCGGTGCAACGCTGAATCCGTGGGATCTGTCAAAGTCGGCGGCCGGCTCGTCCGGCGGCGCGGCGGCAGCGCTGGCCAGCGGCACAGCCTGGATCGCCCATGGCTCCGACATGGGCGGCTCGCTGCGCAATCCCGCCTCGTTCTGCGGCATTGTCGGCCTGCGCCCGAGCGTCGGCCGCGTCGCCTCCACGCCGAATATCGCGCTGGCCCGCATGGTCAGCGTGCAGGGCCCGATGGCCCGCAATGTCGAGGACCTCGCGCTGATGCTCGACGCCATGAGCGGCGAACATCCCGCCGACCTGATCTCGCTGCCAAAACTGCCGGAGACCTTTCGCTCCGCCGTGCGTGCGGGCAAGAAGCCGAAGCGCATCGCCTACTCACCCGATCTCGGCATCACACCTGTCGATCCGGAAGTCGCCGCACTGACCCGCAAGGCGGCGGAACGTTTCGCCGAAGCTGGCGTCATCGTCGAGGAGGCGCATCCCGACCTGCGCGAAGCCCATGAATGCTTCCACGTGCTGCGCGCCTATGATTTCGCGATCTCGAAACTCGGCCTGCTGCGCGACCACCGCGACAAGCTGAAGCCGGAAGTGATCTGGAATATCGAAGAAGGCCTGAAGCTCACCGTCGAGCAGATCGCCAAGGCGGAAACGCAGCGCGTGACGCTGGCGGCCCGCGCCTACGAGTTTTTCCAGACATACGACCTGCTGCTCTGCCCGGCGACCATTACGCCGCCCTTCCCCATCGAGCAGCGCTATCTCGCCGAATGCAACGGCCACACGTTCGACAACTATGTGCAGTGGCTCGGCATCGTCTATGCGATCACCATCACCGGCTGCCCGGCGCTGTCGATCCCTTGCGGCTTCACCACCACCGGCCTGCCGGTCGGCCTGCAGATCGTCGGCCCGCCGCGCGGCGAAGCCTCGCTGCTCGCCGGCGCCCGGGTGCTGGAGGATATTTTGGGCCTGCAGTCGATCACGCCCATCGATCCGCGGCCTGCGACGTAACGCTTAACCTGTAGGGTGGGCAAAGCGCAGCGTGCCCACCTTTACCGGCTGTGCACTTGAAGGTGGGCACGTCGCTTCGCTCCTGTGCCTACCCTACAGTTCCATTCCACAGCCCCGTTAAATACCGCCTAGCCCTTCCCATACTTTCGTCTAAGCCACATTGTCGCAGTTCGCGGCGTATCATGCATTGCAGCAGCCGGAACGATCCCGCTGCCTGGCAGAACACCCATGCCAGCAGCAATGCATTTGCCGGCATTGGCTTTTCGCGCCTGCCGTGGCAACGGGGCATTTCATTTCACGGAATACGAGGGCTTTACGTGGCTGACTCTTTCGCACCGCCGGCGGACGGCAAACTCCATTTCGACGACGCCAAGAAACGCATCAAGGCGATCTTCATCGGCTCGATGGGCAATCTCGTCGAATGGTACGACTTCTACGCCTACACCGCCTTCGCGCTGTATTTCGCGCCGGCCTTCTTCCCCTCGAACGATCCGGTCGTGCAGCAGCTCAACGCCGCTGTGCTGTTCGCCGCGACCTTCCTGATGCGCCCGCTGGGCGGCTGGTTCTTCGGCTATCTCGCCGACAAATACGGACGTCGCCTGTCGCTCACCATCTCGGTGCTGTTCATGTGCTTCGGCTCGCTGATCATCGCGCTGGCGCCGACCTATGCGACCATCGGCTTTGCCGCACCCGTGCTGCTCGCCGTCGCCCGCATCATCCAGGGCCTCAGCCTCGGCGGCGAATACGGCGCCTCGGCGACCTATCTCTCCGAAGTCGCCGATCCCAACCATCGCGGTTTCTATTCGAGCTTCCAGTATGTGACGCTGATCGGCGGTCAGCTCACCGCCATCATCGTTCTCCTGCTGCTGCAGAAGGTGTTCCTCACCGAGCAGGAGCTGAAGGACTGGGGTTGGCGTATTCCGTTCTTCATCGGTGCAAGCCTTGCCATCTTCGCTGCCGTGATGCGGCGCGACATGCACGAGACCGAGCAGTTCACGGAAGCCAAGAAGCAAGCGAAGCCGATGGGCTCGATGCGCGGCCTGCTGAAATATCCGCGCGAACTGCTGCTGGTTGTCGGCCTCACCGCCGGCGGCACGGCGGCATTCTACACCTTCACCACCTACATGCAGACCTTCGTGAAGCTGTCGGTGGGCCTCACCGCCGACCAGACCACCACGGTGATCTTCGGCACGCTGATCTTCGCCTGCATCCTGCAGCCGATCTATGGCGCATTGTCGGATCGCTTCGGCCGCAAGCCGCTGCTGATCTTCTTCGGCGTTGCCGGCACGCTCTGCACGGTGCCGATCCTCACCACGCTGCAGACCACCAAGTCGCCTTTCGTCGCCTTCCTGCTGATCTGCGGCGCCTGGGTGTTCGTGGCGGGCTACACCTCGATCAATGCCGTGGTGAAAGCCGAACTGTTCCCGACCAATATCCGCGCCATGGGCGTCGGCGTACCCTATGCGCTGACCGTCTCGATCTTCGGCGGCACGGCCCCGGCCGTGGCACTGTATTTCAAGCAGTCGGGTCACGAGCATTACTTCTACTACTATCTGTCGGGCATGATCTTCCTGTCGCTTCTCATCTACTCCACGATGCGCGACACCAAGCACAACTCGGCCATGCACCGTCACGAGTGACGCAAAAAGCCGGAGCCAGACAATCTGGCTCCGGCTTTTTCTTTATTTGAGCATGATCTTGTTCGACCATCGGCATCCACCTTCATGCTCCAGGGAGCGCCCGCATGGATGACGACAAGACCCCTTCCGAATCCAAGCTGACGCAGACCAAGCAGCGCTGGGCGCGCGAAGGCCGGTTTCTCACCGGACGGCATGCGCGCCCCGAGACTGAACGACTTCCACCCGGCCAGCACCTGACACAGGACTGGCCGGTGCTGGATCTCGGCGTCACGCCAAAGGTCGATCGCGAGCGCTGGCGCCTCGATGTTTATGGCGCCGTCGAGACGCCGCTGTTCTGGGACTTTGCGCAATTCTCGGTGCAGCCGCAGTCCACTTTCATCTCCGACATTCACTGCGTCACCACCTGGTCGCGCTACGACAATCAATGGAAGGGGCTTTCGACCCGCGCCTTGCTCGATGCCTGCCGGCCGAAGCCTGAGGCTCGTTTCGTGTCGCTGGAATCCTATGACGGTTACACGACCAATCTCTCGCTGGAAGATTTCGCCTCCGACGATGCACTGCTGGCACATACATGGCAGGGCGCACCAATCGAGCGCGATCACGGCGGCCCCGTCCGCGTGATCGTGCCGCATCTGTATTTCTGGAAGAGCGCCAAATGGCTGCAGCGCATCGAATTTCGCAGCGATGACAAGCCCGGCTATTGGGAAGTCCGCGGCTATCACAATCGCGGCGATCCGTGGGACGAGCAGCGGTACTCTGAGGATTGAGTAAGGCGCCGACGGGCTCCTTCTCCCCGCTCTGCGCGGGGAGAAGGTTGGGATGAGGGGCGAGGCACTGAGCCAGCCAAAATGATGTCCTCTTAAATCGCTCCGTGTACATTCTCTGGGATTCGATCCTGCAGTGTTTGTTCGACTGTCCGTGCCATGCCCCTCACCCGCCGCGAAGACGCGGCGACCTCTCCCCGCGCAAGATGTTCAGCCCGGACAGATCACTGACAGGTGTTCGGAGACATAGCTGACACATCCATAATGGGTGGAAGTTCCTTTTTGGGAGGCTTCC
>CALRZK010000393.1:0-4438 GCA_943372615.1 Bradyrhizobium ivorense
GCATGGCGGCTTCCGGGCCGTAACGGGCCACGACTTCCTGATTCATGCGGTCGCCCATCTGATAGGCCGGCATGAAGCGCAAGATTCGGCCGGTGCGGGCGTCGATCACCATGCGGCCGTCTTCGCCGCGGCGATCGACGGCGGCCACAGTGTAGACGAGCCCGCGCTGCTGCGGCGCGCCGAGCGGTGAGAAGCCGGCTTCGCGAATGACCGCGTAAATTTCATGTGGCGGGAGCACCGATGGCGCGTAGTCCTCGCTGTAGCGGGGGCCCGGCACATAAATGCGTGGCGGCGGCATTGATCCATACGGGCCGGGTTCCTCGAAATCTGAGATACGCACGTCGCCCCGCATCGGCGGCAGGACCTGAGCCTGCGCGGCGCTCGCCAGTATGAGGCCGGTCGCGGCCAGGCACCCCACAACAAATTTCATCGCAATGCTCCTTCGACGCCCCCGCGCCCGGAGATAAGGGCTCGTTCCTGAACCCAACCTGACATCCGTCAACACCTCGCGGAGTTCCCCTGCCTCAGGCGTTAACGGACGGCGCCAACCTCGCTGCGGAATTCGGCAGGGAAAGGGCCGGATCGCGGCACCTTTGGGCTGCGCGTGGCGGTTCGGTAACACCTTGTAACAAGCGATTTGACATGCGCTGTTGCATTGCGACGGCGGACTCTCATGCGCTTGTGTGCTAGATAAAAGTTTGGCAAGGTGATGGTTAGGACAGCATCACTGTCGCAATTTTTTGTGGCAGAACCCGCATAGGGGCTGCGACATAAGCGAGCGCTCCGGCTAAAGAGGCGCTTGTTAAGGCAGGATATGGGGTGGCCACCGGGGACGGCGGGCTGCCACCAGTCTTAATTCTGAAAACCAGGCTCGCTGAAGGCGCGAGCGGTAGCCCAAGAGGGTTCCGCTGATGTCAAAGGTGCGCCGACAAAGGTGGCAGAGCCCCCGTGGGGGGCTGAGAGGACGAAGATGAGCGGATCAGAGCACGAGCGCCAATTGATCGAAACCGGCACGCATTCGGCGGCCCCGGCTATCAAATCGGCTCACGTGAAAGATACCGCCATCAAACCTGAACTGCACACTTACCGTCCGCCGGCACTGGGCATGTATGACCCGTCGCAGGAAAAGGACGCCTGCGGCGTCGGTTTCATCGCCAATATCAAGGGTGTGAAGTCGCATCAGATCGTCTCTGATGCCATCAACATCCTCTGCAATCTCGAGCATCGTGGCGCCACCGGCGCGGATCCGCGCTTCGGCGACGGCGCGGGCATTCTCGTGCAGATTCCGCACAAGTTCTTTGCCCGCAAAGCGACCGAACTTGGCTTCGAGCTGCCCGAGCCCGGCCAATATGCTGTCGGCGCGTTGTTCATGCCGCGCGATGTGCCGTGGCGGAAGGTGCTGCAGGGCATCATCGCCGACCAGATCAAGGCTGAAGGCCTGAAGCTGCTCGGCTGGCGCGAAGTGCCGACCGACAATTCCTCGCTCGGCGAAAGCGTGAAGCCGACCGAGCCGACCAACATGCAGGTCTTCATCGGCATCGGCAAAGCCAAGATCACTGACGCCAGCGATTTCGAGCGCCGTCTCTATATCCTGCGCAAGTCGATCTCGCAGGCGATCTATTCGCGCCGCGAGCGCGGGCTGTCGGGCTATTACGCCTGCTCGATCTCGTGCCGCACCATCATCTACAAGGGCATGTTCCTCGCCGATCAGCTCGGCAGCTACTATGCCGACCTGCATGAAGCCGATTTCGAGTCTGCGCTCGCCCTCGTGCATCAGCGCTTCTCGACCAACACCTTCCCGACCTGGTCGCTGGCGCATCCGTTCCGCATGGTCGCCCATAACGGCGAAATCAACACGCTGCGCGGCAACACCAACTGGATGGCGGCACGCCAGGCGTCGGTGGAATCGGACCTGTTCGGCAAGGATATCAGCCGGTTGTGGCCGATCTCCTATGAAGGCCAGTCGGACACCGCCTGTTTCGACAACGCGCTCGAATTCCTCGTGCAGGGCGGCTACTCGCTCGCGCACGCAGTGATGATGATGATTCCGGAAGCGTGGGCCGGCAATCCCTTGATGGATGAGCAGCGCCGCGCCTTCTACGAATATCACGCAGCCCTGATGGAGCCGTGGGACGGCCCGGCGGCGCTGGCCTTCACCGACGGCCGCCAGATCGGCGCGACGCTGGACCGTAACGGCCTGCGTCCGGCACGCTATCTCGTCACCAAGGACGATCGCATCGTCATGGCGTCGGAAATGGGCGTGCTGGATATTCCGGAAGAAGACATCATCACCAAGTGGCGCCTGCAGCCCGGCAAGATGCTGCTGGTCGATCTCGAAGAAGGTCGCCTGATCCCCGACGAAGAGATCAAGGCCCAACTCGCCGCTAGCCATCCTTATGCGCAGTGGCTGCAGAACACCCAGATGCGCCTGGAAACGCTGCCCGACGCGCCGTCGACGGGCCAGCGCTCGAACCTGCCGCTGCTCGCGCGTCAGCAGGCCTTTGGCTACACCCAGGAAGACATCACCATCCTGATGACGCCGATGGCGTCGCAGGGCGAGGAAGCCGCGGGCTCCATGGGCACCGACACGCCGATCTCGGCGCTGTCGAACAAGCCGAAGCCGCTCTACACCTATTTCAAGCAGAATTTTGCGCAGGTCACCAATCCGCCGATCGATCCGATCCGTGAAGAGCTCGTCATGAGCCTCGTCTCGATCATCGGGCCGCGGCCGAACCTGCTCGACCATGAAGGCGTCGCCACCACCAAGCGTCTCGAAGTCCGTCAGCCCATCCTGACCGACCAGGATCTCGAAAAGATCCGCTCGATCTCGGATGTCGCCGACTCGCATTTCGTGTCGCGTACCCTCGACACCACCTTCCATGCCGGTCTCGGTGCGGCAGGCATGGAGCAGGTGCTGGATGAACTCTGCGCCCGTGCCGAAGGCGCGGTGCGCGAGGGCGTCAACATCATCATCCTGTCGGACCGCATGGCCGGCTCGGATCGCATTCCGATCCCGGCGCTGCTGGCCTGCGCCGCCGTGCATCACCATCTGATCCGCACGGGTCTCCGCACCTCGGTGGGTCTGGTCGTCGAATCCGGCGAGCCGCGCGAAGTGCATCACTTCGCCTGTCTCGCGGGCTATGGCGCCGAAGCGATCAATCCCTATCTGGCCTTCGAATCCATCATCGCGATGAAGGACAGACTGCCGACGGCGCTGGACGACTATGAGATCGTCAAGCGCTACATCAAGTCGATCGGAAAGGGCCTGCTGAAGGTGATGTCCAAGATGGGCATCTCCACCTACCAGTCCTATTGCGGCGCGCAGATTTTCGACGCCGTCGGTCTGCGGACCGAATTCATCAACAAGTACTTCGCCGGCACCCACGGCAAGATTGAAGGCGTTGGTTTGCCGGAGATCGCCGAGGAAACCGTGCGTCGCCACAACGAGGCGTTCGGCGAGATCCAGATCTTCAAGAACGCGCTCGATATCGGCGGTGAATACGCTTATCGCAGCCGTGGCGAAGACCACGCCTGGAATGCCGAGACGGTGTCGCTGCTGCAGCACGCCGCCCGCGGCAATTCGCAGGAGCGCTATCGCGCTTTCGCGAAGATGCTCAACGATCAGGCCGAGCGCCTGCTGACGCTGCGCGGGTTGTTCAAGATCAAGACCGCCGAAGACGAGAAGCGCAAGCCGGTGCCGCTCGAGGAAGTCGAGTCGGCAGCCGAGATCGTCAAGCGTTTCGCCACCGGCGCCATGTCCTATGGCTCGATCTCGCGCGAAGCGCACACGACCCTTGCCATCGCCATGAACCGGATCGGCGGCAAGTCGAACACCGGTGAGGGCGGCGAAGAATCGGATCGCTTCAAGCCGATGCCGAATGGCGACTCGATGCGTTCGGCGATCAAGCAGATCGCATCCGGCCGCTTCGGCGTGACGACGGAATATCTCGTCAATTCGGACATGATGCAGATCAAGATGGCGCAGGGCGCGAAGCCCGGCGAAGGCGGTCAGCTGCCCGGCCACAAGGTCGATGCGACCATCGCTGCCGTGCGTCACTCAACGCCGGGTGTCGGCCTGATCTCGCCGCCGCCGCATCACGACATCTATTCGATCGAAGACATCGCGCAGCTGATCTATGACCTCAAGAACGTCAATCCGGCGGGCCAGGTCTCGGTGAAGCTGGTGTCGGAAATCGGCGTCGGCACCGTGGCCGCGGGCGTTGCCAAGGCGCGCGCCGACCATGTGACCATCGCCGGCTTCGAAGGCGGCACCGGCGCATCGCCGCTGACCTCGATCAAGCATGCGGGTTCGCCATGGGAGATCGGCCTCGCCGAAACCCACCAGACCCTGGTGCGTGAGCGCCTGCGCTCGCGCATCGTCGTCCAGGTCGATGGCGGTTTCCGCACCGGCCGCGACGTCGTCATCGGCGCGCTGCTG
>CALRZK010000394.1:0-4438 GCA_943372615.1 Bradyrhizobium ivorense
CTGCGCGGCTGCGCCGCTTGGGGGAGGGAGCACGACTGTTCTCGTAAAAAAGGAAAGCCACAACACCCGCATGCATCTCAAGCTCGACACCTCCGGCAGTATTGACGACGGCGACGTCGCCCGTGATCTCGGGCAGGAGACGGCCGACATCGTCGTGCTGTCGGCGGCGGACAGCGATCTGGCTGCTTTCGGTGCCGCGCATGCGAGCTTGCCCGGCGATTTCCCGAGCGTGCGGCTGACCAATCTCCTCGCGCTCGGCCATCCAGCCTCGGTCGATCTCTATGTCGAGCGCACGCTGGCGCGCGCCAAGATCGTGTTGCTGCGCATGCTTGGCGGCATCAGCTACTGGCCGCATGGCGTCGAGAGCCTGCGAAGCGATGCCATCGCGCGCGGCGCTCTGTTCGCCTGCATTCCCGGCGAGATGGACTGGAATGCCGAACTTGCTGCCCGCGGCACGCTCGATGCAGCCGCGACGCAGGCTTTCTGGCGCTATTGCAGCGAAGGCGGCGTCGAAAATGCGACACTGGCGCTGCGCTACGCCGCCCATCTGATCGGGACGGGCGACAAGCCACCAGCGGCACGGCCGATGCCATCGGCCGGCTTCCGGCCGCAAGCGCCCGCAAGCGACGAACGGCCGAACGCAGTGGTGATCTTCTATCGCGCGCTGGTCGCGGGCGGCGACACGGCAGCGATCGATGCGCTGCGCGATGCGCTGGATGCCCGCGGTCTCAACCCTGTTTGCCTTTATGTCACGAGCCTTAAGGACGAACGTTCTATCGCCTTCTTGCGTGGTGCACTCGCGGCATTTCCGCCCGATGTGATCATCAATGCCACCGCTTTCGCGACAGCGACCGCCAATGATGATGCCGGTGTTCTTTCTGCATCGGGCTGCCCGGTGCTGCAGGTCGCGCAGGCCGGCATCTCGCATGCAAGCTGGGAGACTTCATCACGCGGCCTCACGCCGCGCGATCTGGCAATGCATGTTGTGTTGCCCGAAGTCGATGGCCGCATCTTTGCTAATGTCATCGCCTTCAAGGAACGCGGCAAGAGCGACGGCGGATTTACGCCGACTCTGCTGAAGCCGGTGCCGGATCGTATCGATGCCGCTGCCGATCTCGCGCTTGCCTGGGTTCGCCTGCGTCGAACAAAGATCGCCGAGCGTCGCGTCGCACTGATCCTTGCCAATTATCCGAACCGCGATGGCCGTCTCGCCAATGGCGTCGGTCTCGATACACCGCAAAGCCTCGTCGATATCATCGCCGCGATGCAGCGCGCGGGATATGACGCAGCGAATGCGCCGGCGACGTCAGCCGCCATGATGGATTTGCTGCAGCAAGGCCCGACCAATGCGCTGGATCAGCGCGCGTCGCGCAGCGGCGGCATCACATGGTCGCTGGCGGACTATCGCGACGCCTTCGCCGGATTGCCCGCAAGCGTGCGCAGCGCTGTCGAAGAGCGCTGGGGCGATGCGGCCCGAGATCCGCATGTGAGCGAAAATGCCTTCCGGCTCGGCCTGCACCGCTTCGGCAACATCGTCGTCGGCGTGCAGCCGGCGCGTGGCTACAATATCGATCCGAAGAGCACCTATCACGATCCCGATCTGGTGCCGCCGCATCATTATCTCGCTTTCTACCTCTGGCTCCGGCAGGAATTCGATACACATGCGATTGCCCATGTCGGCAAGCACGGCAATCTCGAATGGCTGCCCGGCAAAAGCACCGGCCTCTCGGCGGAATGTTTGCCCGATGCGATCCTCGGTCCGTTGCCGCATCTCTATCCCTTCATCGTCAACGATCCCGGCGAAGGCATCCAGGCCAAGCGCCGCACCTCGGCCGTTATCGTCGATCACCTGACGCCGCCGATGACGCGCGCCGAACTGCATGACGATCTCGCCCGGCTTGAAAGTCTGGTCGATGAATATGCCGCGGCCAGCGATCTCGATCCGAAGCGCGCATCGGTGATTGCCGAGGACATCCTGTCCTTCGCCCGCGCCCAGCAGCTCGACAGCGATGTGGATATCAACCGCGATACGCCGACCTATGAGGCACTGCGCGCGCTCGATGCGCATCTCTGCGATCTCAAGGAAATGCAGATCCGTGATGGCCTGCATATCTTCGGCCGCAAGCCGGAAGAGGCGCAACGCAACGATTTGCTGGTCTCCATCGCGCGGCTGCCGCGCTCGGACATCCGCGCGCAGGATGCGTCGCTGCATCGTGCGCTGTCGATAGATCTCGGGCTCGGTAATTTCGATCCGCTGGCGCGCGAGATGGCCGACGACTATCTTGGTCCACGTCCAAAGGTGCTCGCTGATCTCTCCAATGCGCCATGGCGCACCACGGGCGATACGATCGAACGTATTGAATTACTGGCTTTGAAGTTGGTCGCTGGTGAGATCTCCTGCGACGGAAGTTGGACGCAGACGGCTTCAGTGCTCGGCTGGATCGAAGCGTTCCTGCGTCCTGCCATTGATGCTTGCGGCGATGCCGAGCTGACCGCATTTCTCAAAGGCCTCGATGGCCGCTTCGTCCGTCCCGGTCCATCCGGCGCGCCGACGCGTGGACGGCCCGATGTGCTGCCAACCGGCCGCAATTTCTTCGCCGTCGATGTCCGCGCTGTGCCAACGCCTTCCGCCTGGCGCATTGGTCAGCTCTCCGCCGAGCGGTTGGTCGAAGCCTACTGGCAGGATGCCGGCGAATGGCCGCGCAACATCGCGCTGTCGGCCTGGGGCACCGCGAATATGCGCACCGGCGGCGACGATGTCGCGCAGGCGCTGGCGTTGATCGGCGCGCGTCCGGTGTGGGAAGAAACGTCCGGCCGCGTGACGGGCTTTGCCATTACGCCACTATCTGAATTGAAACGCCCGCGCGTCGATGTCACCTTCCGCGTCTCCGGCCTGTTCCGCGATGCCTTCCCGACGCAGATGGATATCATCGGTTCGGCCGTGAGTGCCGTGGCCGAACTCGACGAGCCCGATGAGGCCAATCCGATTGCTGCGAATGTCCGTGCCCGGGCACGAACACTCGAAGCGCGTGGCGTGAATTGCGAGACCGCGCGTCGGCAGGCCATGCGTCGCGTGTTCGGCTCCAAGCCCGGCGCCTATGGCGCGGGTTTGCAGGCGCTGATGGACGAAGGTGGCTGGAGCAATCGAGCCGATATTGCGGATGTCTATCTCGACTGGGGCGGCTACGCTTATGGCAGCGGTTCCGATGGCGATAGTGCACGGGATGAATTTGCGGAGCGATTGAAGTCCGTCGATCTCGTGGCGCAGGCGCAGGATAATCGCGAGCACGACATTCTCGACTCCGACGATTATTATCAGTTTATCGGCGGCCTCGCAGCGACAGTGCAGACGCTCAAGGGCTCGGCACCGCGCGTCGCCCATATCGATACATCGCGGCCCGAAGCGCCGATCGCGCGCTCGCTGGCCCATGAAATTTCGCGCGTGGTGCGCGGCCGCTGCGCCAATCCGAAATGGGTCGCAGGCGTGATGCGGCACGGCTACAAAGGCGCGTTCGAGATCGCGGCCACAGTCGATTACCTGTTCGGCTTTGCTGCCTCGACGGATGCCGTTGGCAATCACCATTTCGATCAGTTGTTCTCGGCCTATCTGGAGAATGACAAGGTGCGCGACTTCATGGCATCAGCCAATCCGGCGGCGCTGCAGGAGACGGCCGCACGCTTTGCCGAAGCCATCCGCCGCGGACTGTGGACGCCGCGCTCCAACAGCGCGCAGCATCTGATTTCCGAATTGATGAATACCAAGCAAATCGCGAGGGAACACGCATGAGCGCAACCGCAGCCGACAGTGCCGCCGAAAATCTCCGGCACAAGGAGAAGGCCGCCAAGCACAAGGCGGCGAAAGACAAGATTATGGCGACCAAGGTGGGCGAGAAAGGCCTCTTGATCGTCCATACCGGCACTGGCAAGGGTAAGACCTCGGCGGCGCTCGGCATGGTGTTTCGTCATATCGGCCACGAGATGCCCGTCGGCGTCGTGCAATTCACGAAGTCGCCGAGCTGGGACACCGGTGAAGCGCGTGTGCTGGCGAAGTTTCCGGAACTCGTCACGCTGCACATCATGGGCGAAGGTTTTACCTGGGAGACCCAGGATCGCGAGCGCGACATCGCCGCCGCGACCGCCGGCTGGGAGCGCGCAAAGGAGCTGATCCGCGATGACCGCCATCGCATGGTTTTGCTCGACGAGCTCAATATCGTGCTGCGCTATGACTACCTCGACCTCAACGAGGTGATCGCCTTCCTGCGCGATGAGAAGCCGGCGGACAAGCATGTGGTCATCACCGGTCGCAACGCCAAGCAGGAATTGATCGACATGGCCGATCTCGTGACCGAGATGACGCTGGTGAAGCATCCATTCCGCGCCGGTATCAAGGGCCAGAAGGGCGTGGAGTTTTGATCGCTCGCTGCAAACTCAGCATGTC
>CALRZK010000395.1:0-4424 GCA_943372615.1 Bradyrhizobium ivorense
GGAGCGCAGCGCAATCCGGGGACCGGCGGATCAACACATCGCCGGTCCCCGCATGACGCTTCGCTCTATGCGGGCTA
The DNA here is from genome assembly GCA_943372615.1 of Bradyrhizobium ivorense. Taxonomy (GTDB): domain Bacteria; phylum Pseudomonadota; class Alphaproteobacteria; order Rhizobiales; family Xanthobacteraceae; genus Tardiphaga; species Tardiphaga ivorense_A. The sequence continues at coordinate 78 of CALRZK010000395.1, forward strand.
CGAGAAGTCTATGGCGGGCGTTCCCGCGCAGCCATCCATGCCAGCGCAAGATAGGCTGCCAGAAACGCAGCCTGGACGCCGACCACGATGAGATTGCCGCCATAGATGGTGGGGACCATCAGCTCGATCACCGCCATGGAGACCACGGTGGTGAGCCAGACCACGGCGCCCCACGGCGTCGCCAGCCACAGGCCCACGGCGCTGACCAGTTCGATCACGGCGAAATAGATGGTGGCCGACTGCCAGGCCATGGACTGGGCCTCGAAGGCATCGTCCTCGGTGCCGACAAAGCCGGTCACCTGCGCCCAGTGATAAAGGCCCTGCATCATCGAGACGACGGCCATGATGCGCAGGAACAGCACCAGGCGGCGGGTCCAGACATTCTCGTCGCTCTCGATCCGCCCGGACGAGATCGCGGCGACGGACATGCCGAGATCGCGCGGCGGCTCACGCGCGGCGTCGCGGGGCGTCTGGTCAGGCATTGGCCACCTCGGGCGTCACAGCCGGGGTGTTGAGATGGAACAAGGCGCGCAAGCGATTCATGGGGCTTTTTGTGACCCGTTGGGCTCGCGAAATCAATGCACAGGCGGCCCTGTCCCGCATGACGCGACCGTGACGCGGCGGCGGGGAGATGCTAGACTTGGAACAAGTCCAAGTTGCAGACGCAGCGGATTGAGCTGCGGTTCAGGAGACGGTATCATGGCGATCAAGTTCGGGCGGCCCATCGAATTGCGGGAATCCGCACCCCGTTCGTCCGTCTATGACGCCCCTTCCCTCGGCCTCACCACCCGCCTGCGCCGCAACCGCAAGAGCGAATGGGCGCGCCGCCTGGTGCGCGAAAACACCGTCACCACCGACGATCTGATCTGGCCGCTGTTCGTGGTCGAAGGCAGCAATGCCCGCACGCCGATCGCCTCGATGCCCGGCGTCGAGCGGCTGACCGTGGACCAGGTGGTCCGCGACGCCGAGCGCGCGATAAAGCTCGATATCCCCTGCATCGCGCTGTTCCCCTATACCGATCCGTCCCTGCGCGACGAGACCGGCTCCGAAGCATGGAATGGGGAAAATCTGGTCTGCCAGTCGGTGCGCGCCATCAAGAAGGAATTCCCCGATCTCGGCGTGCTCTGCGATGTCGCGCTCGATCCCTATACCAGCCACGGCCATGACGGCCTGTTGCAGGGCGGCCGCATTCTCAATGACGAGACCGTGGCGGTGCTGGTGCGCCAGGCGCTGGTGCAAGCGGAAGCCGGCTGCGACGTCATCGCGCCCTCCGACATGATGGACGGTCGCGTCGGCGCCATCCGCGAGGCGCTGGACGAAGCCGGTTTCGGCGATGTGCAGATCATGGCCTATGCCGCGAAATATGCCTCGGCCTTCTATGGCCCGTTCCGCGACGCTATCGGCTCCGCCAAGACGCTGAATGGCGACAAGCGCACCTATCAGATGGACTCGGCCAATTCGGACGAAGCGATCCGCGAGGTCGAGCTCGATCTCGCCGAAGGCGCCGACATGGTGATGGTGAAGCCGGGCATGCCCTATCTCGATATCATCCGCCGCGTGAAGGACACCTTTGCGGTACCGACCTTCGCCTATCAGGTGTCCGGCGAATACGCGATGATCATGGGCGCCATCAACAATGGCTGGCTCGACCGCGACCGCGTGATCATGGAGAGCCTCGTCGCCTTCAAGCGCGCCGGCGCCGATGGCGTGCTGACTTACTTTGCGCCGGAAGCCGCGGAGCGTATCAAGGCGGGGCGATAAGACTTGCAAGGCGGCAATGCTTCGATCCCTGCAGACATTGCGTGAGACGGCGGCGGATGCGCATCGATGCGCATCCGATGACGCTCCTCTCGCGCTCATTGGCGGCGGCGACGATTATCACACGCCCCGGCACTGGCACGATTGCCTGATGATCATGCTGCCGCGCATCGGCGCGGTGGATTTTCGCGATGAAAGCCGAAAAGTTGGTAGCTGGCTGAGCGAAGACCAGTTCGCCGTGGTGCCCGCGACGCTATCGCACCAGACCGCCGCACGCCGCGGCGGCAACAATCATCTCGCCATCTATACGAGCGACGACCAGCTGACCGCGATCGAAGCGCGACTTGGTTCGCTGAGCCGTATGCGCGCGAGGCTCACTGCGCCGGCTTTTTTCGGCACGACGCCGCAGATGCGGGCGCTACTGGGCCTGTGCCAGGCCTGCGATCCCGCAGATCGCGTGGCGCTCTCGGTGCGCGAGCATCTGGTCGGTGCACTGTTGATCGATTGTCTCGCGCAGATCGAACGTGGCGAGCCAATCGCGGCGCCGACTGCCGCAACGCATGGCGATGCACTGGTGTCCGAAGTGAAAGCCTATATCGCGAGCAATGTCTCCGACGCCCTGTCCCTCGATCATCTTGCCGAGACATTCAGCCTGTCACGCCGTCATGTCACCCGCTTGTTTCGCGACAAGACCGGCATGAGCATCGGTGACTATCACGACCGCGAACGGATCATGCGCGCACGCGCCCTGCTCGGCACCACCGACCTTCCAATCGGTGAAATCGCCTGGCGGGTCGGCCTCGACTCCGGCTCGGCGCTGGCGCGGCTGATGCGCAGGGTGGCCGGGATGACGCCCGGCGACGCCCGCAGAATGGCCCGATCCGACACGCATTAAGGCCCGCTTGGTCGCGCGGAGCGGCAAAAAGCAGCCTACTCTCCAGCCAGAAGCGACGTTCGGACACCTCTCCCCGCCGGGGAGAGGTCGCGCGCCCTTGCGCGCGGGTGAAGGGAGCCGCGGGCGTCATCCCTCGTGGCGTCCCCTCACCCGCCACGCTTCGCGTGTCGACCTCTCCCCGGTGGGGAGAGGTGCTGCACTTCATCTGCAAACTTCAATGGGGCTACAGGTTCATGACCGCCGTCACACTCGTCAATGTCTTCACGCATCAGGGCGCGGGCGGCAATCCCTGCCCCATCGTCGTCGATGCCTCCGCCCTCGCCCCATCCGACATGCAGCGCATCGCCGCCGACTACGGCCATGAATCCGGCTTCGTACTGCCGGCTGCCAGCGGCGATGCCGATTACATCTTCCGCTTCTGGGTGCCGCGCCATGAAATGGAAATGTGCGGCCATGCGACGATCGGCGCGCTGTGGACGATGGCGACGCAGGGACGGCTGACATCGCATCAGGTCCGCGTCGAGACCCGCAGCGGGCCGGTGACGGGGTTCGTCGATCCTGCGAACGCCGCCGATCCCTATGTCGAGATCACCCAGCCGGTCGGCAAGGTCGTCGATCTCACGAAAGAGCAAGAAGCCTCCGTGCTGTCGGCACTGCGGATCACCCGCGCGGATCTGCTGGACTTGCCCATGCAGAATGCGGTCACATCACGTGTGAAGACGCTGATCCCGATGAAGAGCGTGGAACGGCTGAACGATCTGCAGACGGTGATGCCGACGACGGAGGCCTGCTGCGAGAGCATCCGCTCGACCGGGCTCTATCCTTATGCAGTTCACAGCGAGAGCGAACGCCGTTTTGAAGCGCGGCAGTTTCCAAAATCGTCGGGCTATCCGGAAGACGCCGCGACCGGCATTGCCGCCGCCGCCCTGTCCTTCGGGCTGCTGAAGAACAAGCTCGTCACCCCCGACAGCGCACGCATTACAGTGCTGCAGGGACGGCCGCTCGGCCTGTCCGAGATCGGCGTGCGGCTCGGCTTTGCCGGCGATGCGCCGGTCGGCTGCCTGGTCGGCGGCGCGACGAAACTGGCCGATCCGGCATCGCACTGAACGAGACGCAATCCCATGACAGACGCTACAAAACCATCCGCATTCGAAGCTGCCTATGGCTTCGCACGCAAGGATGTCCGTCTCGACAATTGGCGACTGGCGCCGTGGAACGTCTGGGCGTTTCGGCATGTGTCCGAGCTCATTCCGACGGCGCGCATCGCGGCGACGCCCGGCCTGGTGGAGGACGCCACCGTCGATCCCGGCGATCTTCTGCATCAGACATTCGCTGTCGGCGGCGAAGCGTTGACGATTACAGACGGGCTACGAAGGACATTCACCGATGCCCTTGTCGTGATGAAAGCCGGCCGCGTTATTGCGGACTATCATGCTCCGAATTTTACGCTGCAGTCGCGGCACATCCTGTTCTCGTCCAGCAAGTCGGTGACGGCTGTCGTCGCCGGCATCGTGCATAGCGACGGGCTGATCGATCTCGATGCGCCCGTTCCGCATTACGTTCCCGAACTCAAATCATCCGCCTATGCCGATGCACGCCTCCGCGACGTGCTCGACATGCGGGTGAGCCTGGACTTCTCGGAAACCTATCTGGACCCGCGCGGCGATTTCGCACGCTATCGTCGCGCCGGCCTG
>CALRZK010000396.1:0-4422 GCA_943372615.1 Bradyrhizobium ivorense
CGGAGCGTAAATACGATTGTATATACAGGCGGGGCGACTAAATTTACCTGCCCAATCGGCCGATTGTGGCCACCTAAGGAGGTTTGATGCTGAAAATTAAACTCTGCAAGGGTGGCAGAACATGTCCGACGACCGCGAGTTTGAACGCATCACGCCCGATGGATTTGATTGGGATGAACGAAAAGCTGCAGTAAATTTAGCTAAGCACAGCATCGATTTCGAAGACGCCTGCGACATTTTCTTTGAGCCAGTCATTCTTCATAGATCAGACAGAAAGAATGAGGAGCGCTGGACCGCTCTGGGACAATTGGAATATCGATTGATCGTCGTGGTATTCACATAGCGAGATCGCACAATCCGAATTATCTCAGCGCGACGCGCAAGGAAAAATGAAGAAAGAGAATATCGTAGCCAAGAAGTGGGGTGACCGTCGCAAGGCCAAGACTGACTGGGCCCGGTTCGATAGTCTCACGGATGACGATATCGCAAAGGCGATTGCAGACGATCCGGATGCGGCTCCGATCGATATCGACTGGTCGAAAGCAACTCTGGTTCAACTGAACAAGAAAAAAGCCATCTCCATCCGGATCGATGAAGACGTGCTCGATTTCTTCAAACGCGATGGCGATGGCTACCAGCGCCGCATGAACGCGGTATTGCGCTCTTATATGGAGCAGGCAGCCAAGCCTAAAAAGCGCGCCTGACCAACTCGATCTTCAGGCCAATCATCCAACCTGCATGGCTCCCATCCAAGATGGCGGCTTACGGTGCGGCTAGGCATGGGCCATATCGGTTCAGCCCTCCTGCCGTCTGAAAGTCTCCATGCCCTCTCCCGCCGAACCCCACGCCCATGACCAAGGTCCCGGCGGCTGGCTAATTCTCGCTTTTGCCATCGCCTGCGGCGTCAGTGTCGCCAATCTGTATTACGCGCAGCCGCTGGTGGGGCCGATTGCCGAAAGCTTCGGCCTCGACATCTCCAATGCCGGCGTGATGCTGACCATGGTGATGTTCGGCTATGTGCTCGGCCTGCTGTTTCTCGCGCCGCTCGGCGATCTCGTCGAGAACAAGAAGCTGATCCTGATCACGCTCGGCGCGCTGATCGCAAGCCTGCTGATCGCGGCCGCATCGCCCAGCGCGATCATATTCGTCGTGTCCTCGCTGCTGGTCGGCATTACGGCCGTTGCCACGCAGATGATCCTGCCGGTGGTGGCGCATCTGGCGCCGGAACGGCGGCGCGGGCAGATCGTCGGCACAGTTATGAGCGGATTGCTGTTCGGCATCCTGCTGGCGCGCCCGGTGGCCACCATGGTGGCGGGTACATTCGGATGGCGCGCGGTGTTCGCGATCTCGGCCGTGCTGATGTGCGGCGTGCTGGTGCTGATGATGATCGCACTGCCGCGCCGCAAGCCCGAACACAGCCTCAACTACATCACCCTGATCCACTCGCTCGGCCATCTCGCCGCGACAACGCCGGTGCTGCATCGGCGCGGCGCCTATCAGTTCCTGCTGTTCGGCACGTTCAGCATGTTCTGGACATCGATGCCGCTGGTGCTGGAGCAGCCGCCCTTCTCGCTCGGCTATGTGGCGATGTCGGCCTTTCTGCTGTCGGGCGCGAGTGGTGCCTTCGTGGCGCCTCTGGCCGGCCGCATGGCCGATCACGGCCGCAGCGACCTGACGACGATGCTGGCCATGGCGCTGGTGCTGGCGAGCTTCGCCATGACCTGGCTCGGCGGGCATGTCAGCGGCACCGCGGCCATCACGCTTTTCGTCATCGCCGGCATCCTGATCGATGCCGGTACCCAGGCAAATTTCGTGACCGGACAGCGCGCGATCTACGCGCTTCCCGCACAGACGCGCAGCCGGCTCAATGCGCTGTATCTGTCATCGGCGTTTCTCGGCGGCACGATCGGCGCTGCCGTCAGCGGCTTTGCCGTCGCCCATGGCGGCACCACCACGATCGGCGTGATCGGCATGGGCGCCGCTGCACTGGCCCTGATGCTGCTCGGGCTGGAGATCGCAAACCGCAAGGCACAGATCTAGGGCGCAAGGAAACGGCCGGACGCAATGCGCCTCGTCTCGATCACCGGGCGATTATAAATATAGGTCCACGCCTGGGTGATATGACCGTCGCCCAGCTTCACCGGCAGCAATTCGCGCAGATAGAGCGTCGGCTGCTCTTCATCGGGGCCGATGCCTTCATACTCATCGAGCACCGCGAGCAGTTTGGCGGGATCGCGCATCCGGAACAGATCCCCATAGACGATGTCGCCGTCTGCCCCGGAATGCAGCAGTCCCGGATAATGCGCGATCATGTAGAGGCGGCCGCGGCATGAGGCCTCGCCAAGATAATCCGAGCCTGACGCCAGCAATTTTGACATCGGATGATCGAAACCGCGCATCAGGGTTCCGTAGACAAAAATGCAATCCGACATCATCGCCTTTCATGCGCCTGGCGCAACCCGCAGGCCGATCGCACCGGGGAGATATCGCGAGAACGCGCCCCGTCCCGGCATTCAATTGCCTCGCTTCCACGCTATATTATCTCGGGAATCAAGGCCGGTGCAGCCAAGCCGGCGATGAAGAGATATGCCGTTGGACCATTCGCCTTTATCCAACCTCCGCCTTGCGCCTGACGAGATCGGTCCCGTTCTCGAACTGAACAGCGATGGCGCTTCGCCTTTCCTGTTCACCAGCGACCACTATGGCCGCCTCATCCCGCATATGCTCGGCGATCTCGGCCTGCCCGCGAGCGAGCTGACCCGTCATATCGCCTGGGACATCGGGATTGCCGGTGTCGCGGAACGCGTGGCGACGGCGATGAACGCACATCTGATCGCACAACGCTATTCGCGCCTTGTGATCGACTGCAACCGGCCGCCCGAGGCCGTTAGTTCGATCCCGTTGATCAGCGAAGCCACGACGATCCCCGGCAATGACGGGCTCACGCAGGAGGCCAAGGCGCGCAGGCGCGAGCTGTTCTTCGATCCCTATCATCAACGGATCGATGCAGTGATCGACGACAGGCTGAAGGCCGGGCGGCCGACGGTGCTGGTGTCGCTGCACAGCTTCACGCCGGTCTATGCCGGCATCAAGCGACCATGGCATATCGGCACGCTGTATCAGCATGACCGTGCGCTGCCGCCGATGCTGTTGCAGCACCTGCGTACCGAAGGCGATCTGGTGGTCGGCGATAACGAACCCTATGCGGTCTCTGACGCCACCGACTACACCATCCCCGTCCATGGCGAGAAGCGCGGGCTGATGAATACCGGGATCGAGATCCGGCAGGATCTGATCACGGATGAGAGCGGCCAGGAGCAATGGGCGGAACGGCTGGTGCGGATCTTCACCGAGATCGAGGCGACACTGGTGACGCCGCCTGCGTCACATCTCTGATCACCGCGCTCGCGTCAATGCGAGCCACACGCCACCGCCGATCATGAAGCCACCAGAGATACGCGACAGCAGCCGCGTCCGCCGCGCCGAAAAGAATTTTCGCGCACGGCCTGCGGCAATCGCATAGATCGCATCTGTGACGCCCGCCGCGACCATGAATGTGGCGCCGAGAATTCCAACCTGCAAAAAGTGGTTCTGCTCGAGATCGACAAATTGCGGAATGAAGGCGCCGAAGAACACCAGCACTTTCGGATTGCTGAGCAGGACGCCGAGCCCCTGCAGGAAGAAGCCGCCGCGGGGCGGTGCCGGCGGCGCATCGGTGTCGATGCCCTCGATGGGCGCGCGCACCAGCTTGATGCCAAGCCAGACCAGATAGGCGGCGCCGATGAAGCGGACCCAATCAAACCAGTAGCCCATGGTGGCCATCATGGTGGTGAGGCCGAAACCGACAATGGCGATCACCACAGCGAGGCCAGCCTGGGTGCCCGCGATCGTCACCAGTGCCGCGCGCGTGCCGTAACGGAGGCCATTGGCGATCACCAGCGTGACATTGGGGCCAGGCAGCAGCGCCAGTGCGATGCAGGCGACGACGAAGGTGAGATACACTTGCAGGGACATCGGCGTTTCCGTAGGTCTTGTTGTCACCAAAGCGTAGCAGACCTTGAAGTCCGTGCAAAACCACATTGCAACGCGCGCTTTCATCTGCTTGCCTGCACCCACGACCGAGGGATGGATGCCATGATCGACACTGCGAAGTTCACGCCTGCCATCGTCTACACGATCTACATCGCATCCACGCCGGACAAGGTCTGGCAAGCGCTTACATCAGCGGAGTTCAGCCGCGCCTATTTTCACGGCTTCGATGTCGAGGTGGAAGAAAAGGTCGGCGGCGCGTTTCGCGTGCTCATGCCGGATGGCACGCTGCATATTGGCGGCGAAGTGATCGCATCTGATCCACCGCACAAGCTCACCGTCACGTTCGATCTCAACTGGCCCGGCCTCGTTGAAGCGCTGGGGGCGACGCTG
>CALRZK010000397.1:0-4421 GCA_943372615.1 Bradyrhizobium ivorense
GGCCCCACAGTGTGTCCCGACCCCTTATCCCAAACGACGACAATGCACCGAACGCGTGAATTCGGTGCTTACGTCCGACTGGTGATTTGATTCAAAAGCGAATGGCTTACAGCAAGCACATGTAGGGTGGGCAAAGCGAAGCGTGCCCACCTTCAATCGCGCGGCAGGTAAAGGTGGGCACGCTGCGCTTTGCCCACCCTACAGCTTACAGCGAGCGGCTCATGACGAGCGGCGTCATGTTGGCGCGGCCGGGCTGCGCCTGGCGGCCGGCGGCGGTGTAGGTCTGCGGAATGTTGCGGCGCTGCATCTCAGCATTGACGCCGCGCACAATGCCTTCGGACACCGCATGCGCCGTGGCGAGCACCGTGAGGTTCACCTGCAACATTGCACGGAAAATATCGTGGTGCTTGCGCAGCGCCTGCAGCAGGTCGGGCGTCGTGCTGGTGAGATAGGCCTGGCTGAGCTTGAGCAGCGTGATCATCGTGATGTAGCGCTTCGAGATCTCCGCCTTCGACGGTTCGAGCTTGATCGCCTCGCGAATATTGCCAGCGCGGACCAAGGCGGTTTCCTGCTCGAGGATGGCGAGGAGGTCGTTCATCACTTTCATCAGGCCGTCGGCGAGCTGACGCGCTTCCATCGGCGTTGCCACAGAGCGCGGGGCGACGGGGGCGGCTTGCTGGCGCAATGCATTGTTCATGGCGGTGTCCTCGATGGCTTAGTTGGAGGCCGACTTGTTTGAAGCCGAGTTGTTGGAAGACTGCGCCTGCTGGATGATGAGCGAGCGAAACACTTCGTTGGAGATGCCGATGCCGCCGGCTTTGGCGAAGGACTTCGAATATTCATCTGTCAGCATCGAGCGCCATGCGCCGGTGCCGGTGGTGTCGCCGAACGGGCCGTCACCCTTGATGTTCGATGTCATCTGCGAAAACATCGTGTTGAGGAACATGGCCTCGAAGTCTTCCGACTGTTTCCGCGTCTTGGCCTGCGCCTGCGGCGAGACTTTCGCCATCGCATCGATCAGCGTCTGATCGGGACGGCCGTTGATGGTGGGGGACTTGGCTTGATAGGCGGCGGCTGCGTTGATGCCGTTCATCACATCACCTCGATATCGGCCTGGATGGCGCCGGCAGCCTTGATCGCCTGCAGGATGCCGATCAGGTCGCGCGGACCGATGCCGAGGCCGTTGAGGCCATCGACGAGCTGCTGCAGCGACACGCCGTCTTTCACGATGGCGAACTTCTTGCCGTCCTCTGTCACGCCAACGCGGGTGGATGGCGTCACCACGGTGCGTCCGTTGGAGAGCGGCGCAGGCTGGCTGACATTGGCGCTCTCCGAGATGGTGACGGTGAGATTGCCCTGTGCGACCGCCACCGTAGCGACGCGCACGTCGCGGCCCATGACGATGATGCCCGAGCGTTCGTCGATGATGATCTTCGCCGCGAGATCCGGCTCGACCTGCAGCTGTTCGATCTCCGTCAGCAGCGCGACCACATTGCCCTTGAACTCGGCCGGGATCGACATCTGCACGGTGGACGGATCGATCGGCTCGGCGGTCTTGGTGCCGAGGAAATCGTTCACGGCGGCGGCGACGCGCTTGGCGGTGGTGAAATCCGGATTGCGCAGGGCCAGGCGCACATTGGGCAGCCGGTTCAGCGCGAATTCGATCTCGCGCTCGATGATGGCGCCATTGGCGATGCGGCCCACCGTCGGCACGCCGCGGGTGATGCTGGCGGCAGCGCCTTCGGCGGCAAAGCCATTGATGGCCAGGGAGCCCTGGGCGACGGCATAGACATTGCCATCGGCGCCGAGCAGGGGGGTGACCAACAGTGTGCCGCCGGTGAGGTTCTTGGCGTCGCCCAGCGCCGAGACGGTGACGTCCATGCGGGTGCCCTGGGTGCCGAAAGCGGGCAGGTTGCCGGTGACCATCACGGCGGCGACATTGCCGGTGCGCAGCGTCTGGCCGCGGATGTTGACGCCCATGCGCTCCAGCATCGCCTGCAGCGACTGGCGGGTGAAGGGGATGTTGTTGAGGGTGTCGCCGGTGCCGTTGAGGCCGACCACGAGGCCGTAGCCGATCAGCTGGTTCTGCCGCACGCCTTCGATATTCGCCAGATCCTTGATCCGCGATGTGGCGTGCGCCGACGCCATCGACAGCACCAGCGCGCACAAAGCGGCACAGGCCGTCTGACAGAATCGGATCGAAATCAGGCTCGACATCCCTGCTCCCCGCGAGGTCTAGGCTCGGACCATCACCACTCCCATGACGATGTCCGATCATCTCGTTGCGAGGACCGTGCCAGTATGTCAGCGCTAAGTAGCGCTCTGATATTGCTGAGTATTTTCAGCGGCGAGGAAGTTCCGGCCAGCGCGCGGCTGAGTCGAAACTGCCGGTTGCGGCAGTTTTTGCCGGGTCGTTTACGTTTGATTAACCATAAGGCGCGAGGTTGCAGACAGGGCTGCCGCGTCCGGCGATGATGTCGCCGGGACGGGAAGTAGCCACTGCGCGGACCGGGAATGGCCGCCATTTTCGCTGGACCTGCCGATGCGCATTTACGGACCGAACGGCACCACGCTTGGAACCCCGTCCTCGGGCACCAAGAAGACGGGATCGAGCACCTTCTCGCTGCCTGATACCGCGCCGACTGCAGATGCACGCCCAACTGCTGCGCCTCGCGCGGCCAATAGCATCGATGCGCTCATCGCCATGCAGAGCGTCGAGGACCCCACTGAGCGCCGCAAGAAGTCGGTCCAGCGCGGGCGTGGCGCGCTCGATGTGCTGGACGAGCTGAAAATCAGCATGCTGGCGGGGCCGATTACACCAGCCACGATCGCCCGGCTTCGCACGGCTGCGGCCGACCTGAAGGCATCCTCGGGCGATCCGGGCCTGGATTCCGTATTGTCCGAGATCGAACTTCGCGTCGAGGTCGAGCTCGCCAAGGCGGCCCGGGGCCAAAGCGCCTAACCGGCCAAGTCTTTAGTCTTATTCTGAAAGTTCCAGTGGAGAAACCGGCAGGGGATAGCTCCGGCCGGTTCCTGGTCGTTATTGTCTGTCACACGGCGTAGCTATATAAGCGCCGCGCGTCCGGGTCTTTCCGGCCGCCATGCGAGCATTGATGGATTGGCCTTGGACAAGACAAAGAGCTATCGCCCCTCCGATAAAGAGCCTTTCATGAATGACCGGCAGCGCGAATATTTCCGCGCAAAATTGCTGGCCTGGAAGGAAGAGATCCTCCGCGAATCGAAGCTCACCCTGCAGACCCTGCAGGAGGAGAATGTGAACCACCCCGATCTGGCCGATCGCGCTTCGTCGGAAACCGACCGCGCCATCGAGCTGCGCGCCAGGGATCGTCAGCGCAAGCTGATCTCCAAGATCGATGCGGCGCTGTTGCGCATCGAGGATAATTCCTACGGCTATTGCGAGGAGACCGGCGAGCCGATTTCCTTAAAGCGCCTTGAGGCTCGCCCGATCGCGACGCTCTCGGTGGAAGCCCAGGAGCGCCACGAAAAGCGCGAGAAGGTTTATCGCGACGAATAGCTGAACTTCCCGGCCGCCCGCTCAACGAGGCGGCCGTTTTATTTTCGGGAGGCTATCGATGGACAAGCAACTCGCGATCGCCGAGATCCTTGCGGCCGTGCGCGTGAACCGGACGCCGCTTTCCGTGCCATCAGCGGAGACGATCCCGCACGATGAATCCGACGCCTATCGGGTGCAGGACGTGCTGCACAATCTGCTGTCACCCGATTTCGGCGCACAGGTCGGCTACAAGATCGGCTGCACCTCGACGGTGATGCAAGTCTATCTCGGCATCGATCATCCCTGTGCTGGCGGTCTGTATCAGAGCGGCGTGCATCAGAGCGGCGTATCGCTACCCTACACGAAGTATGTCCATGTCGGCGTCGAATGCGAGATCGCGGTGCGGCTCGGCAGCGACGTTGTCGCCGGCGATGTACCGTTCACGGCGGATTCGGTCGCGCCATTCGTCGATGCCTATTATCCGGCCATCGAGATCGTCGATGATCGTTATGCCGATTGGCGCAGCGTCGATCCGCGCGTCTTGATTGCCGACGATTTCTTCGCGGCCGGTTGTGTGCTCGGTGCACCCGTTGCGCGGGCCGATGCGCCGGATCTGCTGTCGGTGAATGGGCGTGCGGTCGTCAATGGTCGCGAAGTCGGTCGCGGCACCGGTGCCGATGTGCTCGGCCATCCCCATCATGCGCTCGCCTGGCTCGCCAATCATCTGGCCGAGAGCAGCAAGGGCCTTCACGCCGGCGACATCGTGCTCACGGGCAGCCTGGTGAAGACCGAGTGGCTGAATGCAGGCGATGATGTGTTGATGGAGCTGTCCGGTCTCGGTAGCGTCGCGGTTAAGTTCCCGTAGGGTGGGCAAAGGCGCTCTTGTGCCGTGCCCACCTTCTAGTGT
>CALRZK010000398.1:0-4416 GCA_943372615.1 Bradyrhizobium ivorense
ATGTGGAATTTCGAGCGTGGGAACACGGTGTAAGCCGAAGCGAACACCGTGGGGATCATGCCGGCACCGAGAAAGCCCTGCACCGCGCGCCACAGGATCATCTGCTCGATGGAGGAGGTGAAGCCGCACATCAGGCTGGCAAAGGTGAAGCCTGCCGCGGAGATGGCGAACAGCAGACGCGTGCCAAGCGCGCGGGACAGAAATCCCGATAGCGGGATCGCGATCACTTCCGCGATCAGATACGCCGTTTGCACCCAGGAGACTTCATTTGACGAAGCCGACAGGCCAGCCTGAATCTCCGACAACGAGGCCGAAACGATCTGAATGTCCAGGATCGACATGAACATGCCGAACACCATGATCAGGAACGCGATCAGGCGCTGCGGCGCGATGCTCTCACTCGCCGGCGCGACCGGCGGAGCTCCTGAGATGGTTGTCGATGCCGAGGACATCAGCGCGATCCATTACTGCGCGGGCTTTGCGTCCGGCTTGGTGTTGATCCGCACATAGACCGACATGCCGGCGCGCAGGATGTTCTGCTTGGCAACGTCAGCAGGCACGCGGAGACGAACCGGAACCCGCTGCACGATCTTGGTGAAATTGCCGGTCGCATTGTCCGGCGGCAGCAACGTGAACACAGCGCCAGCAGCCGGCGACAGGCTCTCGACAGTGCCTTCGATGACGCGGCTGGTGTCGGCATCGAGCTCGATGGACACCGGCTGCCCCGGCTTCAGGCGACGCAGCTGCGTCTCCTTGAAGTTGGCGTCGATATAGACGTCGTCGAGCGGCACGATATTGGAAAGGCGCTGGCCGGTGGTGATAAAATCGCCAAGATTGACCATGCGGTTAGAGAAGATGCCATCCACTGGCGCTTTCACTTCAGTGAAAGCGAGATCGCGCTTCGCCTTGTCGAGCGCGCTATCAAGTTCCTGCAACTGCGCACGCGCTTCCGCCTGCTGCGCCTTGGTGACTTCCACGGCGCTCTTTGCGGAATCGACCGAAGCCTTGGCTGCCTTCACCGACGCCGCGGTCTGATCGCGGTTCGACTGCGAGGTCTCATAGACCGAGCGCGAGGCAAAGCCCTGCTTGCTCAGTGTTTCCTGGCGGTCAAATTCAAGCTGCGCGCGATTGGCCGCGGCATCGGCCGACGACAATTGCGCCTGCGCCTGCTCGACAGCGCTTTCCTGCGCCGTGACCTGGCGGCCGATGCGTTCGATCGTCGCCTTCTGCGTATCGATCTTCCGCTGCGCGGCGTCGACAGCGATCTTGTAGTCGCCGTCATCGATCTTGAACAGCATCTGCCCGGCCTTCACCTCGGTGTTATCACCAGGGACGATCTGCGCGATGTGACCGGAGACACGGGCGCCCAGCGTCGAATTGTTGGCACGGACATAGGCGTCATCGGTGGACACGATGAAGCGCCCGACCAGATAGTAGTTCACACCGAAATAGACAGCTGCAATCGCGGCAAGCGCACCGACGCCCAGCAGGATGCGCTTCTTGCGCGGCGACTTCGGGGCCGCAGGCTTGGTTGCCGCGGACGCTTCGGCCGGCTTCTCCGGTGCCGGCGCATCGGCCGGGCCGCGGGCAGCGGGCTCATCCGCCAAGGGCACCACGCGCGCCGAAGGGGTGTCACCTTCGTCTTCTGAACGAACAATACGTGCAGCCTGGTCGCGTGGTCCGGCCATTCCGGCCTCCTGAAATAACTCGCCCGAAAACCTCCGAGGGTTCCCGCCTGCTGTGACATCATGTACATTGACCGAACGGTTCGGTCAAGATAAGCGTGTGGTCATACCATCGTGATTTTGAGCTATTCCGGACACGGACCACATGGCTCGTGGTGTTTCCCTCCAACAGGCTGAATGAATGGTTGCCTCGTCCCATGCTCCCCTCGCCCAGGTCGGCGAAGAAGACAGCGCCAAGCGCCGGCAGATCCTTGACGGCGCGCGTAAGGTCTTCATGGCACTGGGTTTTGACGGCGCCAGCATGGGCGAGATCGCGCGCGCGGCCGGCGTGTCGAAAGGCACGCTCTATGTCTATTTCACCGACAAGAACGCGCTGTTCGAGTCCATTGTCGAGCAGGAAAAGCTCGAACAGGGCAAGGCCGTCTTCAATCTTGATCCGGAGCGCGATGCCGAAACAACGCTCGCGGAGTTCGGCCGTGGCTATATCCAGTTGCTCTGTCGCCCGGGCGGCGGCTCGGCGATCCGCACGGTGATGGCGATCGCGGAACGCATGCCCGATGTCGGCAAGCGCTTCTATGAGGCTGTGCTGGCCCATGCGATCCGGCAGGTCGCAGCCTATCTCGATGCGCGCGTCAAAGCCGGTGAATTGAACATCGAAGATACGGAACTGGCTGCGGCGCAATTCATGATGTCGTGCCAGGCGACCTTGTTTCAGCCATTTATCTTTCAGGCCAAGCCATCGCCGACAACCGCAGAAATCGACAAGGTCGTGGACAGCGCGGTGCGCATGTTCCTCGCGGCCTATCGGAGCTGATTACTCGTTCTCGTAAAAATCTTCGTCGTCCGGCGTCTTGCGGCCACTCTTGCTCGCAGGCTTCTTGATCGAGCCGGTCGGGCCATCGTAACCACGCTGGCCGGCATAGCTGCGGCCCATGGCACGCGAGGCAACTTCTTCACCCGACACAGCCGCCGGCTTGCAGATCGACGGACGCTTGGGCCGGCGCATCAGGTCTACATGGATATGATCGTAGTGATAGATGTTGGAGCCCGGCGCCAGCACGGTCGTAAAATACTGGCAGGCGCCGCCTTGGACATCGCGTAAAAAACCCTGCTCTTCCGGCAGGCCTTTCCAGCCATTCTTGATCGACATGTTGCGGCCATCGGCGAACGTGAAGGCCGCGATGTCGAGCGCATTGCCGAAGGCATGTTCGGAAATATGCGCGCGCGAATTGCCGTTCATGCCGCGGCAAGAATAAGCGGAGATCTGGCGGATCGACACCACGCGCTGGCCGAACCAGCGCATCGCTGCCGGCTGCACGACTTCGGCGAGCCACTTGTCGAGCTGCGAAACGATCGGGCAAGCGAGCGTCGCCGTCGGCTTTACTTCGACGGGACCGACCGAGCCGGTGACATTGCCTTGGCCTGGGCCGAGACGCGGCTGCGCATAGTCCTGCTGCGGTTGCGCCTGAGCGGGACCAGAGCTGTAGCGACCATACGGCGCACGCGTCTGCGGCGCCTGCTGCATGCTCGGTTCGGGCGTGCCATCGGGCGGCAGATTGATGTCGTCTTCGGCTTCGTGCACGCCAGGCGCATTCAGCGACACCGGGCCATTGCTGGCAGGCGCATTGTTGTAGCCGGCATTGTAGCCGCCGCCATAAGATGGCTGCTGCTGCGGTGGCGCCGATTGCGGATAGGAATTCGGATATTGGCTGGTCGCCCGCACCATCGGCTGCGATGGCGATGACTGCACCGGCCAGCGCGACGGACCGCCACCGATGCCGCCGGGCGGCCGCGGCGCTTCATCGGCAAAACCGATCGTGCTGTTGGATTCGCCGAGCGCAGCAACCTTCAGCGGAAATTCAGCGCCGCAAACACCGGGGCCTGAAATAGGCTCGATGCGAACCAGGCCGGCGCTTTCGCGTACCGCACCTGACTTCATGCATGCGACTTCTGCCTCGGCCCGCCAGGGGTCGCGCGTTTCGGTTCGAAACAAACCTTTGCCGCAACCAGCCATCGAGACAAGGACGAAGGAGCCGACGAGATACAAACGAACTCCGCGCGTCATGCGCGCAAATTGAATTAAATGTTTTAATGACTCTTCAACAGGCCGGTTTTCGCGTGCCGAAAACGCGGGTATTTGCGCGCGCACGCGTCATTCGGTGCGGCCCCACAGCGGCAGACCAGCGGCCGGAATGAGGCGGAGCGCCGTCGTCCACCGAGATGGACAGAAGCGCTCCGCTACGAATTTTCGTAGTCGATCGTCAGCGCGCCGCGTTGATGATCTGCAGCTGGGTGAATTCGGCGAGGCCCTCCTCGGCGAATTCGGTTCCAATGCCCGACTGCTTGGCGCCGCCGAACGGGATGTGCGGCGCCATGTCGAGATGCTTGTTGATCCACACCGTGCCGGCCTCGATCTGGCTGGCGACTTTATGGGCACGGTCCATGTCCGACGACCAGACCGAGGCGCCAAGGCCATAGGTGGTGGCATTGGCACGGCGGATCACGTCGTCGTGATCCGAATATTTGATCACGGGCAGCACCGGGCCGAACTGCTCTTCATCCACCAGCTTCGTCCCTTCGGCAATGTCGCGGACAATCGTCGGCTGGATGAAATAGCCGGGCCGATCCATCGCATTGCCACCCGCGATGACGTTGCCGTTCTTGCGGGCGTCGTCGAGGAAGCCCTTCACCTTCTCATATTGCATCTTGTTCTGCAGCGGGCCGAGTTTTG
>CALRZK010000399.1:0-4414 GCA_943372615.1 Bradyrhizobium ivorense
GGCCGAACCGATTGCGCTAAATCAACGCCGCCATTCCTCATCGGCGTAGGCTCCTCCTGCCGGATCGATCCGGCGGTCCGTATGCCCGAAGGAGGCAGCCATGAAGGCCCATCAGATCATGACCCGCAATGTCGTCACCATCGCGCCGGATGCGTCGATCCATGACGCCGCGAAGCTGATGATCGATCATCATGTCAGCGGGCTGCCTGTCGTCGATGAGGCCGGCAAGCTGATCGGCATTATTACGGAGCGCGATTTCCTGCGCCGTCAGGAACTCGGCACCGAGGTCAAGCGCCCGCGCTGGCTGGAATTTTTGCGCGGCCCCGGCCGGCAGGCGGTGGATTTCGTGCGTGAGGCCGGCCGCAAGGTGCATGAGATCATGACGCCGAATGTTTATTCGGTGATTCCCGATGCTGAACTGGTCGATATCGTCGAGATCATGGAGCGGCATCGCATCAAGCGCGTGCCGGTGGTGCAGGGCGATCACCTGGTCGGCATTGTCAGCCGGCACAATTTCGTCGTCGCCATCGCCGACGTCACGCGCAATACGGCGGAGGTTGGCTCAAGCGATGCCTTGGTCCGCCGCCGTGTCCTTGCCGTGCTGCGATCCCGCGAATGGGTGCCGGCGGGGCTCGATGTGCGCGTGAAGGATGGCGTGGTCGATATCATCGGCTTCATCACCGACGAGAATGTGCGTCAGGCTATTGTTGTCGCAGCAGAGAACGTCACGGGTGTGGCCAGCGTGCGCGAGCATCTATGCTGGGTCGATCCGATGTCAGGGACGTATATTCCGCCCGTCGATACGAAGCATGTGATGACGGGCGTGTAATGCGTCGTCTGTAGGGTGGGCAAAGGAGCGTAGCGACGTGCCCACCTTCTAGTGCTCGGCGGGTGAAGGTGGGCACGCTTCCGCCGTCGCCCTTCGGGCTATGGCGGACAAGTCGCTTTGCCCACCCTACAAGTTTAACCCTGTCCCACCCGCTGAAAGCCATTCCACATCGCGGTCGCCGCGCCGGAGGTCAGGACGGGCAAATAGCGCGTGTCCTGGTAATTGCCGTTTAGCGACACGCGCGGCAGCGCCGTGAGTTGCGTGGAGTTCTCCGAGACGATCACGCCGGGGCGTGTCGTCACGGCGGTCTGGAAGCCGGCGGCCTGCGCCAGCGCGAATTCACGGGCACCGGCAGCCGCGCGGTCGCCATAGGGATAAGCGAGATGCACCGCAGGCTTCTGCAGCGCATTTTCGATATTGGCGCGGCTGGCGGTCAGCTCGTGCGTCGCCACGGCCTCGCTCTGCTTGGCAAGATTGCAATGGGTCAGCGTGTGCGCGCCGATGGTCACCAGCGGATCAGCAGCGAAAGGCTTGAGTTCGTCCCAAGACATGCAGAGTTCCCGGCTGATCGCTTCCTCGTCGATGCCGGCCTGTTGGCACAGCGCCGTCATCTCGCGGCGCAGATCGGCTTCGCCCAGGCTGCGCAGCCAGCCATGCAGGCGGTCAAAACCCATTTCCTTCTCCGGCAGGGACGCGGTCGCGATACGCACCGTGTTGCCGTCGATCGGAGCTTCCAGGCTCGAGGCCGTCGCCACCACACGCTCCAGCGCCACCCACCACAGGCGGCCGGTGCCGGCGGCAAAATCGCTGGTGACGAAAACGGAAAATGGCGCGTCGAAATCCCGCATCGCCGGCAGCATATGGTCGCGGTTATCCCGGTAGCCGTCATCGCAGGTGAAACAGACGAAACGACGGGAGAAATCCTGCTCGGTGAGGCGGCGGCGCATCTCGTCAGACGTCACGATATCGACATCGGTGGCGCGCAGATAAGCCAGCGTCGCGCGCAGGAAATCGGGCGTAATTTCGAGGTGGCGATTGGGCTGGAACAGACCGGCATGGGCTGGCCGCACGTTGTGCAGCATGAAGATGGTGCCAACGCCGCCAAAAAAAGGACGCAACACACGATGCGCGCCGCTGAAATAAAGTGCATCCAGCCCGGCACGAATAATCGTGTTGCGAATCTGCTTCATCTTGTGACCCAGCACTTTGACGCGATCCACGGACATGATCAGAAACGGTTGAAGAAAGCGTTATTCCAATACCCCACGCCACGCCAGTGGCTGGCCTTGATTTCAGTTTGACAGTCCCGCAAGGGTTTGTTTTCTCTCTGTTTCCATTCCGCAGGACGTCGAATGCACGGTTTTTACAGGTGGAGCGCCAAGTGGTGGCCTGGGCTCATTCCACTCGCCATCCTCTGGGTCGCTGCCGCCTGGTTTAGCACGCCTCCTCTTGAGGCGGAGTTGACGGCGCGCAGCACAGAGGCGCTAAAAAGCACGGTTCTTGATAAAACGCAGATCTCGGTCGCCGGCCGCGATGTGCGATTTGCTGCGGAAGCATTCTCGGAAGAGGGGCGGCGCAGCGCCGTCGGTTCCGTCGAGGCCGTGCCGGGCGTTCGTCTGGTCAATGACGCAACGCGCCTCGTGGCCGAGGCCAAGCCGTTCGTCTGGGTCGCCGAGCGCGACAATGTCCGCGTGACGCTCTGGGGCACCACGCCGCTGCCGTCCAGCAAGGCGCGCATCGCCGAAGCCGCCAAGGCGGCGCTTGCCGGAACCGAAGTGTCGGACCGGACAGGTCTCAAGCGTGGCGCGCCGCCGCGTTTTGATGGCGCCGCGGTGCTGCTGCTCGATCAGGTCGCCAAGCTGAAAGAGGGCAAGGCGACCATCATGGACGCCACTGTCAGCATCACCGGCATGGCGCGCGATCTCGGCGGCCGCGAAGCCATTGCGGCCGCCCTGAAGAACCTGCCGGAAGGCTTTACGGTGGCCGCCAATGACGTGAAGGCGCCGCCTTATGTCTTCCAGGCCAACAAGGATCCGGTGGCGAATACGCTGACGCTGTCGGGTTATGTGCCGGATAACAATGTCCATGCCGCACTGGTCGCCGCTGCGCAGCGTAAGTTCACCAATGACAAGATCGTCGATAATCTGAAGGCCAGCATCGGCGCGCCCGGCAATTTCCTGCCGGCGGTCACGTCGGCACTCGGCGCGCTGTCGCGGCTCTCCACCGGCGCGCTGGTGGTCAATGATCGCGAGGTGAAACTGTCCGGCGATGCGCTCTACGATGCGGCCGGCGAGCAGATCCGCACTGGCCTCGGCAAGGAGCTGCCGCAGGGCTGGACGGCGAAGCCGGAGGTTTCGGTGAAGCCAGCATCGTCGCCGGTGGATGCCAGCGTGTGCCAGCAGTTGTTCAAGCAGAACCTGACCAAGGGGCGCGTTCGTTTCGAGACGGCGAGTGCCAGCATCAATGCGGATTCGGCAGGGCTGCTCGACCGGCTCGTGGAAATCGCCATGCGCTGCCCGATGACCAAGTTCGACATTGTCGGCCATACCGATGGTGACGGCGACCCGGCCTTCAACCAGACCCTGTCGGAGAAGCGCGCGGCGGCGGTCGAGGATTATCTGATCAAGGCCGGATTGCCCGGTGATCGTTTCGAAGCCATCGGCTACGGCGCCACCCTGCCGCTGGCCAGCAATGACACCGAAGACGGCAAGCTGCAGAACCGCCGGATCGAATTCGTGGTGAGGCCGAATCCATGACCACACTTGCAACGCTTCTCTGGGGCTGGCTGCTCGGCGCTTTCGTGATCGGCTTTTGCATGGGCTGGATCGCTGTGGTGTATCGCGGGCCGGCCGTGCCGCGGGTCTGGATACAGCGGCTGTCCGTTCTCGCCGTCATCATCGTTGGCATTGCCGTGGCGAAGCTCGTGCCCGGCCGCTTCGGCTACTGGTTCGATCTCGGCCTGGTTCTGTTCGGCTTCTATCTTGTTGGTTGCGCGATCGGCTCGTGGCTGCGCGATATCGTGGTGGTCAGGCAGCAGGCGAGGTTTCGTTGAGCATGGCCGATCTCGGCAAAGCGATGCTCGCTCATTACCGTGTGTTCGGGCGCTACAACCGATGGGCCAATGGCCGGCTCTATGATGCGGCCGCGGAGCTCGGCGATGCCGACTACCGTGCAGATCGGGGCGCCTTCTTCAAGTCGCTCCATGGCACGCTGAACCATCTGCTGGTCACCGACCGCATCTGGCTGAAGCGCTTTACGGGAGTGGGCGATGCGCCCGGCCAACTCGACGCCATCCTGCACGACGACTTCGCGGGATTGCGCGGCGCGCGTGAGGCTGAGGATGCGCGCATCCTCGATTTCGTCGATGGGCTCGACGAGGCCACGCTTTCCGGCACCATCAAATTCCGCCGGGTTTCGACGCCCGAGGAATTCGAGGAGCCGCTGATGCCGCTGCTGGCGCACTGGTTCAACCACCAGACCCATCATCGCGGTCAGGCGCACGCGATTTTGACCGGGATCAACGGCAAAGCGCCGGAGTTAGACCTCTTGTTCTATCAGCGTCTCGCCGCCAAATCGGCGGTGTAG
>CALRZK010000400.1:0-4411 GCA_943372615.1 Bradyrhizobium ivorense
AGCAGCGGCGCATCGGGGGTGACGATCATCAGTCCGACCGAGACGATCATGGTGGCGTTGAGCAGCAGCATCGCCGAGACCGCGATGCGCTTGCCGCCGAACAACAATTCAGCCGCTCGAAAAATCGCCCAGCTCATGGGCAGTGTCAGCAGCACGGAGAACAGGCGCACGCCGAGCGGTGTGTCGCCGGCGATCAGGGTGCCGAGGCGGATCACCACCGCGACCATGGGCGGATGATCGTAATAGCCGCCGGCAAGATATTTCGACCAGGTCCAGTAATAGGCTTCGTCGAAGGTCAGCGGCGTCCAGGCGCTTGCTGCGAGACGCAGCAGCACGAGACCGCAAACAACGATCCACGCATTGCGGACCATGCGCGTATCCGTATCCGTCACCGCTTGCGCCACACGAACAGGCCGGACATGGCGTAGTTCCAGACCACGCCCATCAGCGCGCCGGCCGCACCGGCGAGCCACCAGATCGGTTCATTGTCGAACACCGACCAGGCAACGCCGACATTGGCGAGCAGGCCGACGCTACAGACCAGATAGAACACGACGAGGCCCTGCAGGATACGGGCCCCCTTCAGGCGCTGGTCGCGATAGGTGAGGAAATTGTTGAGCAGGAAGTTGCTGGTCATCGCGCAGAAGGCCGCGATGCCTTGCGCTTCGGCGAAAGGCAGCGCGAAGGCCTCAAGCCCGGCAAACAGCGCGACGAAATGCACGACCAGACCGATCGACCCCACCAGCGCGAACAGCAGGAAACGCAGCGAGATCACGTCATTGGTGAGCTTTGCGAGAATAAGGCCGAAGAAATCCAGCGCCACCATGGAATCGAGCTTGCTCTCGCCATGCAGGCGGGAGCCGAACGCATAGGGCACTTCCTTGATACGGAGCGCACCGCGCGCGGTGGCGACCACGTCGAGGAGGATCTTGAAGCCCTGGGTGGAGAATTGCTGCGCGAGCGCTTCAAAGCGATCGCGGCGGATCATGAAGAAGCCGCTCATGGGATCGGCGACACGGACGCGCAGCACCTGCTGGGCCAGCACGGTGGCGAATTTGCTGAAGCCGGCACGCTTGTTATCAAAACTGTCGGCGCTGCCGCCGTCGATATAGCGGCTGCCGATGACGAGATCGGCCTCATTGCTCTCGATCAGGCCGAGCATCTTTGCGAGCTGCGTTTCGTCATGCTGCAAGTCGCCATCGATCACGGCGGCGCATGGCGCCGACGAGGCTAGCATGCCCTCGATGCAGGCGCCGGACAGGCCGCGACGACCGATGCGGCGGATGCAGCGAACGCGCGCATCGCTCCGCGCCAGTTCACGCACGGCGTCGGTGGTGCCATCGGGGGAATTGTCGTCGACGAAAATGACTTCCCAGGCGATCCCCTTCAGGGCCGCGTCGAGGCGCTGGACCAGGGTGGCCACATTGCCGCGTTCGTTGAAGGTTGGGACAACGACAGACAGCTGCAGCGGGACGCCCGCCCGCTTGATCTGCCCGTTCCCCAATGTGATGGCATCGCTCATGCGCCAGCATATATCTGCAGCGCAGTGGCCTGCCAAGGCGCTGCCACAAAGCGTCAACCGTTTGATTGTATGCGGGAAACGGGTGGCGGCGCTCAATGGCAGCAGCCAGAAATGCAAACGACCAAGAACAACCGGCGCACGTACATCCGGCGCGCCATCCCACTGAAGGGCTCAGGTTATTCAAGGTCGTCTCGGCAACGGAGCTGTTAAGCGTCGACGTTGCCGTTGCCGTTGAAGACGAGATAGGAATGGGTGGGCCGTTCCGCAAGGGGTGGTATCAAGGAAACCGGGAGGAACTGGAATGGCGGCCAAAACCGGCAAAATCCGCATCGGCATCGGCGGCTGGACCTTCGAGCCCTGGCGCGGGACGTTTTATCCGGACAAGCTGACCCAGGCGAAGGAGCTCAGCTATGCCGCCTCAAAACTCACCTCCATCGAGATCAACGGCACCTATTACGGCTCGCAGAAGCCGGAGAGCTTTCGCAAATGGGCCGGCGAGGTGCCGGACGATTTTGTCTTCTCGCTGAAGGGCCCCCGCTTTGCCACCAATCGCAAGGTGCTGGCCGAGGCCGGCGACAGCGTAAAGCGCTTCTATGATTCCGGCGTGCTCGAACTCGGCGACAAGCTCGGCCCGGTGCTGTGGCAGTTCATGCCGACCAAGAAATTCGATGAAGCCGATTTTGGTGCGTTCCTTGATCTCCTGCCGCGTGAACTCGATGGCCGCACATTGCGGCATGTTGTCGAGGTGCGGCATGACAGTTTCCGCACGCCGGCTTTCATTGCCCTGCTCCGCGAGCACAAGATTCCCGTGGTGTTCTCCGAACACGCGACCTATCCGGCCATCGCCGATGTCACCTCGGATTTCGTCTATCTGCGTCTGCAGAAAGGCGAGGACTCAATCCCGACGGCCTATGCGCCCAAGGCGCTGGATGCCTGGGCAAAGCGCTTCCAGGATTTTGCCAGCGGTGGTGAGCCGAGCGACCTGCCCCGCGTCAGCGACGGCAAGGTCAAGAAGCAGCCGCGCGACGTGTTTGCTTATGTGATCCACGAAGCGAAGGTGCGCGCACCGCATGGCGCGATGGCGCTGATCGAGCGGGTCTAGTCAGGAGAGACACATGGCCAAGGCGAAGAAAAAAGCAAAGCTCTTCACCATCGGCTATGAGCAGACGCCGGCAAAGTCCGTGCTCGACGAGCTGGAGGCGGCCGGCGTCAAATTGCTGGTGGATGTCCGCGCTGTCGCTTCCTCGCGGCGGCCGGGCTTCTCGAAGTCGCAGCTCGCTGCGGGGCTGGATGAACGCGGCATCGGCTATGTGCATCTGCGCGGATTGGGCACACCGAAAGAAGGCCGCGAGGCGGCGCGCTCTGGCAACATCCCGCAGCTGGAGAAAATCTACAGCGCGCATCTGAAGACGCCGCAGGCACGCGAGCAGATGGATGAGCTGGCGGCGCTAGTAGAGAAAGTCGGCCCGATCTGTATCCTCTGCTACGAGCGCGACCATACGCATTGTCATCGTCGCTGGATTGCCGAGATCATCGAGGACCGCGAAGGCGTTGCGATCGAAAACCTCGTCGCCCCTCAAATCTAGATCCCGCGAAAATATTTCATCCGCTGTTCCTGCCCCGTTCCTTTGTCCACACTGGACGTCGGCTTATCCCCAGATATTCTATCTTAAGTTGATATAACGGTTGCATTCTGTTGCGTTGGGTGGGGGCTCGATGCGTTGGGAACGACTGATGCGAGGCGTGGGGCTTGCGATGGCCCTTGCAATGGCGGACACCGCCTGCGCCCAGGAAGCCGAGGAATTCGATATCGAATTCAACATTCTTCCCTCGGCCCGCCAAAAGTCGTTCTGGTCGGATCTGTTCGACACCCGCGCCACCCGCAAGCGATCCTTCGATTATCTGTCCGGCGGAATGCCGGACAAACTGATCTATTTCGGCGGCATCGACGCGACGCAGTGGGGCTTCGGTGCCCATGCTGCCGCACAATGGATGCCGAGTGGCCCGAGCCAGAATGGCTTCATCCTGCGCATGTTCATCTCCGAGAGCCTGGAGCGCTACACGGACCGCAGCGACAACTACACGACCCAGATCGGCCGCGCGTTCCTCCTGCCCGGCTATCTGATCCGCATCGGCAAAATGGAAGCGCAATTGCTCGCCGGTCCCGACGCCGAAGTGGACTTCTTCTTCCAGAACGGTCGCGCCGATCGCTCACGCGCTCGCTTCGGCCTACGCGGCATCGCCGATCTGTGGTGGGAGCCGACACCCGAACTGATGGTGCAATATGCATTGTCCGGCACCACCATCGATTCCGGCTACAACACCCGCATCGCCGTGGGCTGGCGCCTGTTCGATTCATTCTGGGTCGGGCCGGAGGCATCGCTGTCCAACGACTTCTTCAGCCGGCAAACGCGGCTCGGCCTCCACCTCACCGGTCTGCGCACCAACGACTATGAATGGAGTTTTGCCGCCGGCCGCGCTTCCGACAGCTTTGGCCGCGAAGGTGTCTATGGCCGCTTCGGTCTGATGATACGGCCGAAACGCGCGCCGTTTTTCGAGAACTAGCCAAGCTGCCAGACAGATTGCGGCTGCTCGTAGCCGCGGACCTGAACGTCGCCGAGAAACACGGCATCGCGCGCCGGCTCGCCCGCGGCATCGCGCACCGCCGCCGAGATCAACAACTGCGAGCCGAACTCCTTGTTGAGCGCTTCAAGGCGGGCGGCGAAATTCACGGTGTCGCCCATGACGGTGTATTCCTTGCGGCGGGGCGAGCCGACATTGCCGGCAATGACGGCACCCATATGGATGCCGATGCCGATCCGCAGCGGCCAGTCGCTGCCGCGATTGTTCTCGTCCAGCTCCGCAAGCATTTCGCGCGCGGCTTCGACA
>CALRZK010000401.1:0-4411 GCA_943372615.1 Bradyrhizobium ivorense
AGGCGGCCTGCACACACTCGGCATCCAGCATAATGATCGCGTCGCCGTGCTGATGCTGAATTCCGATCGCTATTTCGAACTCTATCTCGGCATCGCCTGGGCCGGCGCCGTGATCGTGCCGACCAATACGCGCTGGAGCCAGGCGGAGATTCTCGACTCCTTGCTGGACTGCCGCGCTTCGGCTGTCGTCGTTGACAGCGCCTTCGCTGCCATGGGCCTTGAGCTGGCACGGGATGCGAAGCTGACGCTGATCTATGCCGATGACGATGCAGGTCCGGCAGAGGCCCACAACTACGACAAGCTCGTCGCGACCAGCGCGCCCGTTCCCGACGCCATGCGCGGCCGCGAGGAGCTTGCAGGCATTTTTTACACCGGCGGCACGACAGGACGCTCCAAAGGCGTGATGCTGAGCCACGGCAACATCATGAGCAATTCACTGCACATGATGAGCGAAGGTCTTGTCCCCGTCGGCTCGATCTATATGAACGCTGCACCGATGTTCCATGTCGCCAATGGCGGCGCCATGTTCACCTCGCTTGCCAATGGCGGCACCAATGTGATCGTGCGGACCTTCCAGCCCGAACTGGTCATGAAGGTGATTGCCGACGAAAACGTCTCCGCGACACTGATCGTGCCGACCATGATCCAGATGCTGGTCGATCATCCCTCCTTCGCGAATTACGACCTGTCATCGCTGAAACAGCTGATGTACGGCGCCTCCCCGATCAACGAGGCGCTGCTGAAGCGCGCGATGAAGGGCCTTCCCAATGCGGAATTCCACCAGCTCTACGGCATGACCGAACTGTCGCCGCTGGCGACGCATCTGCCGTGGGAGCAGCATTACAGCGAAGCTGCGGCGTCAAAGAACCGCCTCCGCGCCTGCGGCCGCGCGGCGATCGGCTGCGAGGCGCGCATTGTCGGTGATGACCGCAAGCCCGTCCCGCATGGCACTGTCGGCGAAGTCGCCGTACGCGGCCAGAATGTGATGATGGGCTATTGGGAACGTCCGGAAGAAACCGCGAAGGCCGTCATCGACGGCTGGATGCATACAGGCGACGGCGGCTACATGGACGAGGAAGGCTATATCTATCTCGTCGACCGCATGAAGGACATGATCATCTCCGGCGGCGAGAATGTCTATTCCATCGAGGTGGAGAACACGATCACCCAGCATCCGGCCGTAGCACAATGCGCCGTGATCGGCATCCCCGATCCGCATTGGGGCGAAACAGTGCATGCCTTCGTCATTCCGAAACCGGATGCGCAAGTGAATGCCGCAGAGATCATCGCGTTCTGTCGGGATCGCATTGCGGGCTACAAGTGCCCGCGGACGGTCGATGTACGCAGCGAGCCGTTTCCGCTGTCAGGCGCGGGCAAGGTGCTGAAGCGCGAGTTGCGACGGCCGTATTGGGAGAATGCGGTGCAGGCGAAGGCTGGGTAGTTAGCGCCGTCATTGCGAGCGCAGCGAAGAAATCCAGTCTTCCTTTACGCGGCTTCTGGATTGCTTCGTCGCTGCGCTCCTCGCAATGACGGCAGAGAGTTACGGCGCGCCCGT
Organism: Bradyrhizobium ivorense; assembly: GCA_943372615.1. Lineage (GTDB taxonomy): Bacteria > Pseudomonadota > Alphaproteobacteria > Rhizobiales > Xanthobacteraceae > Tardiphaga > Tardiphaga ivorense_A. Next base: position 1,556 of record CALRZK010000401.1, read on the forward strand.
CAATTCGAACACTTCGCCGTCGTACCCCGCTTCGATCGGTATCCGCAATTGCCGCTTATCGCCATCACGCGTGACGATCGGCATCACGCTGACGACCTTACTGCCACGCGCATCATCCATCGCCGCAGTAACACTCCCCTGCTTACCCAGCTTGATCAGATTGCGCGTCGTCGGAAATGGCAGCGTAAACCGTCCGGATTCGCCGCCCTCCAGCGCCTCGCGCGGCGACAGCCAGATCGAGTCCGTCGATTCCTTGCCGTCATGCATGCCGACCTGTTCGGGCGGCGCTTCGGCGAGGAAGAACCAGGTATCGAACCGCTTCTTCATGCCTTCCGGCGTGATCCAATGCGCATAAGGCACGAGCAGATCAACCGCCAGTTCGAGATCGTTTTCGGCGATGATATCGGCGAACGTCACCTTGCCCTCGTTCAGCGCATCGCGGTGCTGATCGGCGATCGTGCTTGCTTTGGTCGCCGCGATCAGCTCCTTCGAGCCGCGTGGCCGCGCCAGCAGAATCCGGCTTTCCTCAAACGTCTCGCGGATCGCAGCGATGCGAAATGCCAGCGCTTCGGCATCGAGATGGTCGCCGCCATCATGCAGTTCAGGTTGCTTGGCGATCTCGTGATCGCCGATATCGACGCTGCCGCCGGGAAACACCAGGGCGCCCGATGCGAATTCGATCTGATAATGCCGCACCATCATGAACACATCGATGGGATCGGTCTCACCCTTGCGGAGCAGCAGAATCGTCGAGGCTGGGCGGACGGCGCCGGGCTCATGCGGCATTGAGGTTATCTCCCTATCGGCATTCTGCGATGCCTGTTGTAATTTCGGACGTAGGATGGGTTGAGCGTCAGCGAAAACCCATCACCACTGGCGCCCGGCCGTGATGGGTTTTCGCTTTGCTCAACCCATCCTACGATCCATCATGCTTCAAGCTTCGCACGCTTGTCGAAACGCGCCACGCGCGACAGCAGGTAATCGACCTCCGCCTTCGCAGGCGCCGACAGTATCGGACCCGGCTTGCGCTGCGCGGCGGAGGCGATGATGCCGCGCTTCTGCAGCACATATTTGCGGACCGACAGGCCGACACCCGGCTGTTGCTCGTAACGCACCAGTGGCAGATGCGCGTCGAAGATGTCATGCGCCTTGTCGCGTTCGCCCTTCTTGGAGAGGTTGACCACGTCGATCAGCATTTCCGGGAAGGCATAGCCGGTCATGGCGCCATCGGCGCCGCGCTCCATCTCGAAATCCAAGAAAGTCCCGCCATTGCCGGTGAGGATCGAGAGCTCTCGCAGCGAGCCGTCCTTCTGGAATCCGCGCAGTGCCGTGATCTTCTCCAGGCCCGGCCAGTCTTCATGCTTCAGCATCACGCAGGATTTTGAATCCATGATGATCTTGCGGATCACCGTATTGGTCATGACCACGTTCAGCGTCAGCGGATAGTCCTGCAGCACCCACGGCACATCCTCGCCGATGGCCTCGGACGCCTGCTTGAAATAGGTGATGATCTGATCATCCGTGCGCAGATGCGGCGGCGGGGCGATCATGACGGCGGCGGCGCCGGCATCCATCGACTTCAGCGCCAGCGAGCGCATGCTGGCAAAGCCCGGGGCGGAGACGCCGACAATGATCTGCAGTCTGTCGCCGGCGCGCTTGATGAAACGCGTTGCCACGCTTTCCGATTCCGCAGCTTCCAGCTTCGGCGCCTCGCCGAGAATACCGAGCACGGTGACGCCGTCGCAGCCGATCGAGGCATAGAAATCGATCAGGCTGTCGATGGATTTGTCATCGATGCGGCCATCGTCAAAAAACGGGGTCGGGGCGATGGCGAAGGTGCCGGCAGCTTTGGACGTCAGTTTCATCATGGGCCTCTGTTTGAACTCCGCGTCACTGTAGCGCGAAATGATGGCTTTGTCCGCCCCCTCGCCGCACTCAGAACCGGCGCGCACCGTGCTTGCTGTCCTCGTCCGAGAAGAAGATTTCACCCGCATGGGTCGCGATATCCTCCGCGCTCCACGGCTTGTCCAACGGCGGCTTCCAGCCTTCCATTTCCATCATCTTCATCTCGCGCACGCCGCGCGGGCCGGAGACGCCGAGCACCTTGCCGGTCTGGTCGCCGGAGAGATCGCTGACCATGTAGAGCACCGCGGGCGCAATGCCGTCCGCATCGAGGGCAGCGCCCGGATTTTCGATATAGCGCGGCAGGTCGGCCGTCATGCGCGTCAGCGCGCCCGGCGACAGCGTCCAGATGCGGATGCCGTATTTGCGGCCCTCGATGGCGAGCACATTGGACAGCCCCCAAATGCCGCCTTTGGCTGCGCCATAATTGCTCTGGCCGAAATTGCCGATCAGGCCCGAAGTCGACGACGTGTTGACGATGACGCCGCCGCCGTGGTCGCGCATGAAATTGAAGACGGGTTTGGTGACGCAGTACGTGCCCTTCAGATGCACCTTGAGGACCTTGTCCCAGGCTTCCTCGGTGGATTTGGCAAAGCTCTGGTCGCGCAGGATGCCGGCATTGTTGACGAGGATGTCGACCTTGCCGAAGGCCTTGATGGCATCATCGAACACCGACTGACCGCCTGCGATGGTCGAGATATCAGCGCCGTTGGCAATCGCCTTGCCGCCGGCCTTGGTGACCGTATCGACCACCTGCTGTGCCATGGAGAGATCGGCGCCGGAGCCATCGCGCGGGCCGCCGAGATCGTTGACGACGACAGATGCGCCTTCGCGCGCGAAGAGTTTGGCGTAGGCTTCACCGAGGCCGCCGCCCGCGCCGGTGATGATGGCAACCTTGCCGTCGAGAAGACCCATGGCGTTGCTCCCTGTGTTTGTCGTCGCCATTCATCGGCG
>CALRZK010000402.1:0-4408 GCA_943372615.1 Bradyrhizobium ivorense
ATGCTGTCGGTGCGTGATGTCACCACGGCCTATCAGGGGCTGGTCGCCATCTCGGATGTGACCATCGACGTCGCCAAGGGTGAGGTTGTCGCCGTCTGCGGCGCCAATGGCGCCGGCAAGTCGACGCTGATCAAATCCATCGCCGGCGCCGAGCGCCCGCGTTCGGGCACGGTCACCTTCGACGGCCAGCAGATCAACGGCATGGCGCAGCATCTGATCACCGCGCGCGGCATCGCTTATGTTCCGGAGAACCGCCGGCTGTTTCCGCGCTTGTCGGTCGAGGATAACCTCAAGCTCGGCAGCTACATGTATCGCAACCAGGCCGATCGCGAGGCGCCGCTGAAGCTCGTGTTCGAACTGTTTCCACGTCTGTCGGAACGTCTCGAGCAGCGCGCCGAGACACTATCGGGCGGCGAGCAGCAGATGCTGGCCATCGGCCGCGCGCTGATGACCCGTCCACGGTTGCTGATGCTCGACGAGCCCTCGCAAGGTATCATGCCAAAACTGGTGGACGAGATCTTCCAGGCCGTGAAGAAGATCCGCGACACCGGCATGACGGTGCTGATCGTCGAACAGCGCATGGCCGAAGTGCTGGAGATCGCCGACCGCGCTTACATCCTGCAGACCGGCCGTGTGCTGATGCAGGGCAAGGCGTCGGAGATCGCGACGAACCCGGATGTCAGGAAGGCGTATCTGGGGCTGTAGGCGGCAAAGCGCCTTTGTGCTATGATTTCGGCATGAGCAATGTCGAAGACATCGAAAGGGCTGTGGAAAGCCTGCCACCGGCAGAGCTGGCGAAGTTTCGTGCCTGGTTCGAGGCATTCGAGGCCGAAGTTTTCGATAAGAAAATTGCTGATGATGCGTTGGCGGGAAAGTTGGACGGGCTCGCTGAGCAGGCGTTAGCAGAGTATCGCAGTGGTTACTCTCGGAAGCTATAAGCTGCTCTAGTCGTGATTGTGCCCATGTCCGTCATGCTCCGGCACCGTCAGCCCGAACACGTCAACCAGATCCTTCACCTGCTCCGGTGACAAATGCCGTGGGTTGAGCCCGCGCAGCAGCAGATACAGCTTCGCGGTCTCTTCCAACTCCTCCATCGCATAGACTGCAGCCTCCAGGCTGTCGCCCGCCACTACCGGGCCGTGATTGGCGAGCAACACCGATGAATACTTCCCCGCCAGCCCCTTGATGGCATTCGCCACCGCCGGGTCGCCCGGCCGATAATACGGCACCAGCGCCGTCGCGCCGCATTTCATCATGTAATAGGGCGTCATCGGCGGCAGCACGGCCTTGGGATTGACCTCGGGCAGCATCGAGACGGCCACCGAATGAGTCGAGTGCAGATGCACGATCGCCTGCGAGGAGCCCCGGGTCTCATACAGCGCCGTATGCAGCGGCACTTCCTTGGTCGGCTTGTCGCCGGAGATCAGCCGGCCGTTCTCATCGAGACGCGACAGCTTTGCCGGATCGAGCCAGCCGAGCGAGGCATTGGTCGGCGTCACCAGCCAGCCGCCATCATCGCAGCGCACGCTGATATTGCCGGATGAGCCCGGCGTCAGCCCGCGCTCGAACAGCGAGCGGCCGAGCCGGCAGATGTCGTCACGCAGTCTTGTTTCATTCATGGCATTTCCTCGCCATAGCTTTGTCCCATGCTTTCGCACCATGGCCAAGCCGTGTTACCGAAAGGACAAGGTCGCGCAGCCGGCCCGTGAGGAACTGAGGAAATTGCCTGATGTCATCTGCATCTGAAAAGCCGCGTGTCGCCGTCATCGGCCTGGGATCGATGGGTTATGGCATGGCCCTGTCGCTGAAAAAGGCGGGCTTTGCCGTGGTCGGCTGCGATGTCGCGGCGGAGAGCATCGCCCGTTTCGTGAAGGATGGCGGCGAGGGCGCCAGCACACCGGCTGCCGCGGCCCAGAACGCCGATATCGTCGTCAGCGTGGTTGTGAATGGTGCACAGACCGCGGCCATTTTGTTCGGCCCGGATGGTGTCGCGGAAACTCTGCCGAAGGGCGCTGTGTTCGTGTCCTCGGCTACCATGGATCCCGATGTGGCGCGCCGCCTGTCCGGCGAGCTCGAAGCCTCTGGTCGCCTCTATCTCGATGCACCGATCTCCGGTGGCGCCCAGCGTGCCGCGCAGGGTGAACTCACCATCCTCGCCTCCGGCAGCGATGCGGCTTTCGCCAAGGCCCGCCCCGCGCTCGATGCCATGGCGGCAAAGCTTTATGAACTCGGCGATGCCGCAGGCCAAGGCGCGGCCTTCAAGATGATCAACCAACTGCTCGCCGGCGTGCATATCGCAGCAGCCTCCGAAGCCATTGCCTTTGCGGCAAAGCAGGGTCTCGATATCCGAAAAGTCTATGAAGTGATCACGGCCTCGGCCGGCAATTCCTGGATGTTCGAGAACCGCATGCCCCATGTGCTGGATGGCGATTACACGCCGCGTAGCGCCGTCGATATTTTCGTCAAGGACCTCGGCATCATCCAGGACATGGCGCGCACGGCCAAATTCCCCGTGCCGGTGTCGGCCGCGGCCTTGCAGATGTTCCTGATGACATCCGCCGCCGGCATGGGCCGCGACGACGATGCATCGGTGGCGCGCATGTATGCGCAGGTGACCGGGACGACGCTCCCGGGCGACAAGAAGTAAGCCGGAGACCATCGATGCCCCGTTTCGCCGCCAATCTCAGCATGATGTTCAACGAGCATCCCTTCCTCGATCGCTTCGATGCTGCCGCCCAAGCCGGCTTCACGGCCGTCGAATTCCTCTTCCCTTATGAGCACAAGCCTGAGGAGGTAGCGCTGCGCCTCAAGCGTAACGGCCTGAAGCAGGTGCTCTTCAATCTCCCGCCCGGCGACTGGAACGCCGGCGAAAAGGGGTTTGCCGCGCGTCCGGAAAAATTCGACGAGCTGCGCCAGAGCCTCCACACGGCGCTGCCCTATGCCGAGGCCACCGGCGTGCGGCGCCTGCATATGATGGCCGGCATTGCCGATCGCCACGATCCCAAGGCTGTCGATGCGTTCAAGAAGTCGGTCGAATGGGCCGCGGATTTTCTCGGCGATCACGGCATCGATGTGGTCATCGAGCCGATCAACGGCCGCGACGTGCCCGGCTACTTCCTCAACGATTTCATGTTCGCGGGTGATATCATCAAGGAACTCGGCATTCCCAATGTCGGCCTGCAATTCGATATCTATCACTGCCAGATCCTGCATGGTGACGTGACCATGCGGCTGCGCGAAATGATGCCGATGATTGGTCATATCCAGATCGCGAGCGTGCCTTCGCGCCACGAGCCTGCGGGCGAGGAATTGAACTATCCGTTCCTGTTCGCCGAACTCGATCGTCTCGGTTACGACAATTATGTCGGCTGCGAATATCGCCCGGCGGGTGACACTGTTGCCGGCCTCGACTGGTTCAAACCCTATGCGGGAGTGAAAGTATGACGCTCGCGCTGGGCTGCATCGCCGACGACTATACCGGCGCCTCCGATCTCGCCAACACGCTGACACGCAATGGACTGCGTACAGTTCAGACCATCGGCATTCCCGCCGATGATCTGAAGCTGCCTGACGTCGATGCCGTCGTTGTGTCGCTGAAGAGCCGCTCGATCGAAGCAAGCGCTGCCGTGGAGAAGTCGCGCGCGGCGGACAAGTGGCTGCGCAGCCGCGGTGCATCGCATGTGCTGTTCAAGATTTGCTCCACCTTCGACGCCACCGACAAGGGCAATATCGGCCCGGTGATGGATGCGCTGCGCACCGATGCGGGCGACAATATTGTGCTGGTCACGCCGGCTTTCCCGGAGACCGCGCGCACCGTCTATCAGGGCAATCTGTTCGTCGGCGCGGTGCCGCTGAACGAGAGCCCGCTGAAGGATCATCCGCTCAATCCGATGCACGATTCCAATCTCGTGCGCGTGCTGGCGCGGCAGAGCGAAACCAATATCGGTCTGGTCGATCTCGGCATCGTTGCCAGTGGCGCGAATGTTGTGCGCTCGCATCTCGACGGCTTGTCGGAGAACGGTTTTGGTGCGGCGATTGTCGATGCCGTGTTTGCCAAGGACCTCGAAACCATCGGTACGGTGGCGCTCGATCATCGCGTCTCCGTCGGCGCCTCCGGTCTCGGGCTCGGCCTTGCGCGGGGACTTGTCGCCTCTGGTCGCGTGACGGCGAGCAGCGCCGCAGCGATGGCGGAGAAGCCGGCCGGCGGAGCCGCAGCATGTCTCGCCGGAAGTTGCTCGCAGGCGACCCTGCAGCAGATCGCGAAGGCCGAGCAGGCGATGCCGGTCCTGCATCTCGATCCCGACAAGGTCGTTGCTGGCAAGGAAGAGGTCCAGCGCGCGATCAACTGGGCGAAAGATCATCTCGCCAAGGGCCCGATCCTGATCGCCAGCAGCGCGACGCCGGATCA
>CALRZK010000403.1:0-4407 GCA_943372615.1 Bradyrhizobium ivorense
AGCACCAGCACGCGCTTGGCAAATTTGAACACCAGATCCATGTCGTGCTCGATCATCAGCACGGCGATATCGGAAGGCAGCCGATTGATGGCGTCGAGAATTTTCGGCGCTTCATCATGCGGCACACCAGCGGCAGGTTCATCGAGCAACAGCACCTTGGGATGCAGCGCCAGGCCAATAGCGAGTTCGATCAGGCGCTGCTGGCCATAAGCGAGCTCGACCACCCTGCGATAAGCCAGACGATCGAGACCGAGATGCGCGAGGATCTCGCTCCATTCCGCCTTTACCTCCGGTAACTCCGTCGAACTGGAGAAGAAGCGACGGCTGATGCGCTTGCGCTGCATGATCGCCAGCGCGACATTGTCGGCGACGGTGAGATTGGCGAACAGCCGCGTGGTCTGGAACGTGCGCACGAGACCGCGGCGAACGCGCTCCGGAATACTGAGCCCGGTGATGTCATCACCGCCCATGAAGAAATGGCCCTCACTCGGTGCGATATCGCCGGTGATCAGATTGACCAGCGTGGTCTTGCCTGCGCCATTGGGTCCGATCAGTGCCACCCGATCGCCGGCCGCGAGCTTGAAATTGACATCGCGGGTGACGTGCAGACCCCCGAACGAGCGGGAGACACCGCGGGCTTCGAGGAGATCGGTCATGCGACCTCTCCCTTGCGGCGGAGCTTCGCCCAAAGCGACATCACCGGTTCGATCACCCCACGCGGTGCAAACACCACGATGAGAATAAGAAGCAGGCCGACCAGCGTCATCCAGTGGAAGGGATTGGCAGCGGCGACGATGTGCTCGAAGATCATGAAGATCACCGTGCCGGCCAGCGCGCCCCACAGATGTCCGGCTCCGCCGAGCACCAGCATCACCAGCACTTCGGCCGACCGCTCGAAGCTGACGCTGTCGAGACCGACCACCCCGGTCGAGATGGCGGTGAGCGCGCCGCCGATGCCGGCAACCGCCCCCGCGACGCCATACATCACGACAAGGCGCGGATAGACCGACACGCCGATCATTTTAGCGCGCAGATCGTCATCCTTGATGCCGCGGCACATCAGACCGAAAGGCGAACTGACAAAACGCTTCAGCACGATGAAGGTGATGACCAGAACGCCGAGCGAGAACAGGAAGGCGGTGCGGCTATACATGTCGAAGCCAAACACGCCAAAGACCTTGCCGGGCTCAATTCCGGAGAGACCATCGCTGCCGCCGGTGAGCCAGGAGAGCTTATTGGCCAGACCGGCGACAAGCTGACCGACCGCGATGGACAGTACGAGCTGCGGCAAGCCGCGAAAACGCGTGATCAAGGCGCCGGAGATCAGTCCCATCACCGTGCCGGCCACGAGCCCGACCACGAGCAATGCAACGGGATCGGTAATGCCGCGGATGCAGGCGATGCCGGCGGCATAGGCGCCGACACCGAACTGCGCGGCATGGCCAAGGGTGGCGACGCCGCAATAGCCGGTGACGAGATCGAGCGACAACACGAGGAATGCAATGCCGATCAGACGCGTCAGGAATGCGAGGTCATCGGGATAGAGGAAATAGCCGACGGCGCCAAGCGCCAGGATGCCGAGCGCACCACCCGCCTCCTGGGCGAAGGGAATGCCGCGCTTGGGCGGAATGTGAGGCATGGCGATATCGGTCATGCGTGGGCCTTTCCGAACAAGCCATGCGGGAACAGAAACACGATGACGATCACCGACAGATAGAAGAAGAAATCACCGAATTCGGGGGCGAGATATTTTCCGGTCGTATCGGCCAGACCGAGCAGCAGCGATGCCGACAATGCGCCAAGAATCGAACCGGCGCCGCCCACGGATACCACCACGAGGAAGGTCACCATGTAGCGCAGTGCGTAATAAGGCTCGATCGGCAGGATCTCCGCGCCAACCACGCCGCCGAAGGCACCGAGGCCGATGGCCAGCGCGAAGGTCGCGGCATAGATGATCTCGGTGCGGATGCCGAGCACATCGGCCATGCCGCTGTGATCGACCGAGGCGCGCAGTTTGATGCCGAATTCGGTTTTCTCGATCAGCAACCACAAGGCCAGCGCCACGACGATACCGCAAGCAATGACGAAGATGCGATGTGTCGGCAACATGCGGAAGCCGATATCGAGCGGACCGCTCAGGGTCGCGGGCAGCGGGATCGGTTTCAACGACGGACCGAAGATGAAATTGACGATGCCGATGATGAAGAAGGTGATGCCGATGGTCATCAGCACCTGCATCAGGGGATCGGCCTTGCGATAGATGCGCCGATACAGCAGCAGCTCGAACGGGACCGAGGCGACGATGGCACCGACCACCGCGAGCAGGATGGCAACGCTGTAATGCACGCCGAGGTCGCGCAGCGCATAGGAGGCGAGGTAGCCGCCGATCATGGCGAAAGCGCCATGGGCGAGGTTCACCACGCGCATCAGGCCCATCATGATCGACAGGCCGATGGAGATGATAAACAGCACCATGCCATAGGCGACGGCGTCGGTCAGGATGCTAAAAACGGTGCGCATGAGTGATCCTATGCCGAATGCCCGGCTGGGCGCCATTCGCCTTGCTGCGGCATGGCGTCATGGACGACGACGCCGCGCACCATGGTGAGCAGAACTTGCGTCACCTTCGGCGAAGCGGCATCTGCCGTAAAGGGGTCGCGGTCGAGGACGATGAGATCGGCGGCCATGCCGGGCATCAGCGTGCCACGCCACTGCTCCTGCTTCATCGCGACGGCGCCACCCACTGTGTAGCTGTGAATCGCCTCGCGTACGCTGACAGCCTCATTCGGACCAATCGCCGGACCGCTGTCGGCAGCACGGCCGACGGCATCGCCAATCCCATCCCATGGCGACCACGAGCCGGTGGGCGCGTCCGACGTAGCGACATAGGTCACGCCAGCATCGATGACCGAGCGGCCGGGATAGCAGCGATCGGCGCGCGGGCCGAAAGCCCCGGTGATGGAGCGGCGCATGCGGGAGAGAAAGCTCGGCTGGGTCACGACCAGCGCACCCAGCGCCTTCATCCGCGCCAGACCGCGTTCGGGCGGCACGAAATAATGCTCGATGCGGTGGCGCATATTTTCGCGCGGATGTGCGGCCTGTGCCTTCTCATAGGCTTCGATGATGCAGTCCGTCGCGCGATCGCCGCAGCAATGCACGGCGACTTGCCAGCCTGCCGCCTGCGCCTCGCCGATCACCCGCTGCAATTCGGCCTCGTCGCGCATGAAGAAGCCACGGCTCGGCGTATCCGCATAGTCTTCGCTAACGGCGGCGGTGCGTGCGCCGACAATGCCATCGGCAAAGTATTTCAGGCTGATGGACTGCCAGTCGGCATCCGGCGTCGGCTTCAGGTCGCGTTCGGCCGCCTCATCGGGATCGAGCTGATTCATGAAGCCGAGGCGCATCGGCACGGCGCCACCTTTGCGGAGCTCGTTCCAGATAGCGAATTCGTCATCGAAGCCGACCGTGAAGCCGACCGCGGCTTCCACCGCTGCGACAAGACCCATGCGTGCGCTGTCGTCGATGGTCGCGCGCAAGGCGTCGATCAGCTCGTAGCGGTCCATCGACGGCGCGGCGCGGAAAATCAGCTCAGCGGCGCTTTCTTTTGCGCAACCATCTAGCGTGCCATCTTCTGTACGGCCGAAGGTGCCGCCTTCGGGATCGGCAATGCTGTCGTCGATGCCGAGCAGCTCCAGCGCCTTGCTGTTGACGACGGCGACATGGCCGCAGAAGCGGCGGATCAGCACGGGATGATCCGGGATGACGGCGTCGATTTCGGCGCGCGTGGGCAGACGATGTTCCGCGAGACCGTTTTCGTCGAGCCCGGCGCCAAGCACCCATTTGTCGGATGAGATGTCACCGGCGCGCTTTGCCAGCAGCGCCAGCACGGCAGTGACATTCGCTGCATCGCGTGGCGTCACCGGCACCTGCAGGCGCGCATGGGCGATGGCAAAAAGATGGATATGCGCGTCAGTGAGGCCCGGGATCACCGTTGCGCCCTTGAGATCGATGGCCTCGTCGGCGGCCGGTGCGACAGCGGCAGCGCCCGTCCAGATCACCTTGCCGTCGCTGACGACCATGCTGTCCGCAGGAGCTTCGTCCCAGGCGGAACGATAGATGCGGCCATTGGTGAGCAGGATGGAAAACGAGGACACGACGAGGGTCATCTACGATTGAGGTTCAAAATCCGGAGGCACGCTCTACACGTGCCTCCGGCCGACAAGTTCTTACTGCTTGCTGAGCGCCCAGTCAGGCTGATCGGCAAAAGTCTGGCTTTCCTTGTTGATCAGCTTACCATCCACCTTTTCCACCGTCCGCAGATAGACGTTCTGGCGGATGTGGCGGGTGGTTGGATCGATCGACACCGGACCGCGCGGCGACACCCACTTCATGTCCTTCACCGCATCG
>CALRZK010000404.1:0-4403 GCA_943372615.1 Bradyrhizobium ivorense
TCTGATATGAACAAGGCCGCGCGCGATCACGCCGATGAAGTCGCGACCAAGGTGCCGGCCGGCCGTATCGGCACCGACGAGGACATGGCGGGGGCCGCGATCTATCTCGCGTCGCGTGCAGGCGACTATGTGGTGGGTACTACGCTCGCTGTGGATGGCGGCATCGTCTATGCGAACCCGGGGATCGCAGGCGCGGGATGGGACTGAACCCGTAGCCTGGATGGAGCGAAGCGTAATCCAGGGACAGCAGGGATAATTGAAGCGCCGGTCCCCGGATTGCGCTGCGCTCCATCCGGGCTACGAGGACTGCGTTTTAGGCAAGGCCGCTACGGTCAGTTCTTAGGCAATTGCCCCTCCGCATCTAACCCCCTGGAATCTATAGCTCTGTATTTGCGACCTAAAACAATCCCGGCATTGTACACAATGGCACACGCCTTGCTTGATCTCCCGCAGCAACACGCGCGCGGGGAGATCGAGCCATGGCGGATGCAACAGGGACAGTCACGGTCGCGGCGGAGCCCGGCCCCATCGACGTAGACCTCGCCTCCACCGCCCTCCTCATCATCGATATGCAGCGTGACTTCATGGAGCCGGGCGGCTTCGGCGAGACGCTCGGCAATGACGTTTCGCAACTCGCTCGCGCGGTCGCGCCCATCGCTGCACTGCTCGACGCAGCGCGCGGCGCCGGCATGACGGTGATCCACACTCGCGAAGGTCACCTCCCCGATCTCTCGGACGCGCCACCTGCCAAGATCGAACGCGGCGCGCCTTCGCTGCGCATCGGCGATCCCGGCCCGATGGGACGCATCCTCATTCGTGGCGAAGCCGGGCACGACATCATCCCCGAACTCTATCCTGTCGAAGGCGAGATCGTCATCGACAAGCCCGGCAAGGGCGCGTTCTACGCGACCACGCTCGGCGCCGACCTTAAGGCACGCGAGATCGATGCGCTGCTGGTCTGCGGCGTCACCACGGAAGTGTGCGTCAATACCACGGTGCGCGAGGCCAATGACCGCGGCTATCGCTGCATCGTCATCTCCGACGGCTGCGCCTCCTACTTTCCCGAATTCCACGAGATGGGCCTGAAGATGATCAAGGCGCAGGGCGGCATCTTCGGCTGGGTTGCCGACAGCGCTGCCGTGCTCGACGCGATCAACCATTCTGAAAATGCAGTGGGGACTTCGAACAAGCGAGCAGCGGGAGCATCACGATGACGACGAGCGTGGGGACTGCGGGACGACCCGACTTCAAGCCGGCGCTATGGACGCCCGGTGACTGGAATGCGCTGTTCGGCTTCGGCACCAATATCCTGGTCAATATGCTGGTGCTGACAGGCCTGCTGCGTTTCGTGCTGAAGATGCCGGACAGTCTCGTGTTCGGCCGCATCCTGCCGGCGCTCGGCCTGATGATGTGCCTTTCGACGCTCTACTACGCCTGGCTCGCTTACCGCCTCGCCCAGAAGACCGGCCGCAACGATGTCTGCGCGCTGCCGTCCGGCGTCAGCGTGCCGCACATGTTCATCGTCACGTTCGTCATCATGCTGCCGATCACCATCAAGACCGGCGATCCGCTCAAAGGCTGGTCGGCCGGCCTCGTCTGGGTGTTCTTCCAGAGTTTTATCCTGATGATCGGCGGATTCATCGCGCCCTATATCCGCAAGATCACGCCGCGCGCCGCCCTGCTCGGCACGCTGGCCGGCGTCTCCGTCACTTTCATCTCCATGCGCCCCGCGCTGGAGATGTTCATGACGCCGCAGATCGGGCTCGTGTGTTTCGCCATCATCATGCTGAGCTGGTTCGGCGGCGTCACTTATTTCCGCAATCTTCCGGCCGGCCTGATCGCCATTGCCGTCGGCATGATCATCGCCTGGGGCTCCAACCTGTTCGGCCTTGGCATCGGCGGTCTCAGCGTGAAGGGCGTCGGCGACGCCTTTGCCAATTTCGGCTTCTCGGTGCCGATCCCGGCCTTCGGTGCCGTGTTTTCCGGCTTCGAATTCCTCGGCATCATTCTCGTCACGGCGATTCCATTCGGAATCTATGACCTCGTCGAGGCGATGGACAATGTGGAGTCCGCGGAAGCCGCCGGCGACGACTATCCGACCACGCGCGTGCTCACCGCCGATGGCGTGGTGTCACTGATCGGCTGCCTGATGGGCAACCCGTTCATCAACGCCGTCTATATCGGCCATCCCGGCTGGAAAGCGATGGGCGGTCGCATCGGCTATTCCGCAGCCACCGGACTGATGGTCGTGGTGCTGTCGTGGTTCGGCCTCATCGCGGTGCTGCTGGCGCTGGTGCCGGTGGTCGCGATCTCGCCGATCCTGCTCTATATCGGCATGCTCATCGGCGCGCAGGCATTCCAGACCACGCCGCTGAAACACGCGCCGGCCATCGTGCTCGCGTTCACGCCGCATCTCGCCGCCTGGGGCAAATTGCAGATCGACACGATGCTGGGCGCGACGGTCACCGCTGCACAGGCTGCGGGGCTCGCTGCTGACAAGGTCGGCGAGGTGAAAGCCGCGGCAATCGCCTCATTGCCGCAGCAAGGCGTGCTGTATCACGGGCTGGAAGTGATGGGCGGCGGCTCGATCCTCGGCGGCCTCGTGCTCGGCGCCATCGGCGTGTTCATCATCGACCGCGAATTCAGCAAGGCTGCGGCCTTTGCGCTCGCTGGTGCCGTCATGACCTGGTTCGGTTTCATGCATGGCGAAGCGGTTGGCTTTGGCGTCACGCCGGGCGTCGCATTGGCTTATGCCGTGGTGGCTGGCGGGCTGTATGCGGCGGGGAGATCGACGATCAGCGAAGCTGCAGCCCCGATGGCCGTTCCGGCGGAATGAGGCGATCGAATTGCCTTCTCCCCGCATGCGGGGAGAAGGTGGCCCGGCGAAGCGCAGCGTAGCCGGGACGGATGAGGGAAGTTCTCCTCTGGCGACGGAGCATGTGGAGAGCCCCCTCACCCGCCGCGAAGACGCGGCGACCTCTCCCCGCAAGCGGGGCGAGGTTAGAACACTACGCCGCCCGGATATTTTCCATGAAGCGATCGAGTTCGGCGCGCAGGCGGGTGCTTTCCGCCGATAGTGTCTGCGCCGAATTCAGCACCTGACCTGATGCAGCGCCGGTCTCCGACGCACCGCGATTCACTTCAGTGATGTTGCCATTGACCTGCTGAGTGCCGTGAGCAACGCGCTGGACGTTTTGCGCGATCTCGCGCGTGGCGGCGCCCTGCTGTTCGACGGCGCTGGCAATCTCCGAGGCGATGCCCGAGATCTCGCCGATGGTGTTGCCGATCTGCTTGATCGCCGCGACAGACTCTTGCGTCGCATTCTGCATGCCGGCGATCTGGGTCGAGATTTCCTCGGTGGCCTTCGCGGTCTGGCTGGCCAGCGACTTCACTTCCGATGCGACGACCGCAAAGCCGCGACCGGCATCGCCTGCACGCGCCGCTTCGATGGTCGCATTGAGCGCCAACAGGTTGGTCTGCTCGGCAATCGCCGTGATGAGATCGACGACATCGCCGATGCGCTGGGCAGCGCGCGACAATTCGCCGATGCGGGCGTCGGTCTGGCGCGCCTGCTCCACGGCGCTGTCAGCGATGCGGCTGGAGTTCTGCACCTGGCGGCCGATCTCGTTGACCGAGAGCGACAGTTCTTCCGTCGCCGTCGCCACCGACTGCATGTTGGACGAAGCTTCGTCCGACGTCGCTGCGGCCTGGCCGGACAGCTGCTCAGTGGTCTCGGCCGTGCGCGTCAGCGTATTGGCGGCACTTTCGAGCTGGCCGGACGACACCGAGACGCTCGACACGATCGAGCCGACCGCGGATTCGAACTGATCGGCGAAGCGGATCAGCTCACCACGGCGCAGCTGATCGGCCGCACGGTTTGATTCTTCCTGTGCTGCGGCATCGCGTTCGGCCTTGGCCACCGCCTGCACCTTGAACTCTTCCACGGCGCCCGCCATGTCGCCGAGTTCGTCGCGGCGGCCGAGGCCCGGCAGCACCACTTCGAAATCGCCGGCAGCGAGCTTGCGCATCGCGGCGCACATTTCAGTCATCGGCTTGGCGATGCCGCGGCCGAGCAGCATGGCGAGCACGGCGCCGATCACGAAACCACCGACGCCGAGAATGATGACCAGCTGCTTGGTATCGGTGACGGTCTTGTCGGATTCCGTCTCCATGCGATGCTGTTCGGACAGCATGTCGGCCTTCATTTCAGCCGAGAGCTTGGTGATCGCCGCCGCCGACTCCGACATTTCCTTGGCGAGACCATCGACCTTCTTGGTGTTCTCGACGAACTTGGTGAAGGCGTCGGCATAGATCTTGGTGTCGGCGGTGATCTCTTTCAGCTTGCCATTGATCTTGTCGTCATTGGCATAGACGGTCGCGAACTGGTTCTGCAGAAACTTGAT